>JAFXZO010000108.1 GCA_017541205.1 Clostridia bacterium
CGGCATCACCATCCTGCACCGCAACCCGCACGGGATCAACGCCGCGTCCTATCTGCCCCACGGCCTGGACGCCGCCTCCGGCACCGACCACCAGAACTTCATCTTCCGCAACGATTATGATTTCCCCATCCGCATCGACGCGTCCACCCATGACCTGGCGCTGTTCGTGGCGATTTACCGGGTGATGTGATCGGAATTTGGAAACAAGAAAAATCCTTTTATCCCCAGGCCCCAAAAAGGCGGGATAAAAGGATTTTTTTCACGGTCATGAACGCAAGAACGCGTCGATCAGGACGGACGCCTGGGCGACGGGATCGCCCGTCATATCCAGCCATTGCAGGTTTTCTTCCCTTCGGAACCAGGTCATCTGGCGCTTGGCGAATTTCTTGATCGCGTTGCCAAGCTCCAGCACCATCTGGTCATACCCGATTTCGCCCAGCAGATAACGGGTCAGATACCGGTATTCGAGGCCGAGCTTCATCAGGAATTCCGTGCTCGTGCCCTGCGCCATGAGGGCGCTGACTTCGTCCGCCATGCCGGCCTGAAGACGCTTTTCGAGCCGTTCGTCGATGCGCTTTTTGAGCGTTTCCCTGTCCCAGGTGACGCCGAGCTTCAGCGTTTCATAGCGCGGCCTGCGCTTTCCGGGGTGATAATCATTTGCGGCCAGGCGCTCCAGGGCGCGCATGACGCGGTTGCGGTTCTTGGGGTCGATGTCCGTGCCCGGCAGCCTTTCCTGAAGCATTGCGTAGAGGGCGGGGGTTTCGTAGGTTTCCAAATGCGCGCGAAGGGCCAGGTCCGGCGTTTTGTCGCTCAGCTCATATCCGTCCGCCACCGCGTCCACATACAGGCCTGTGCCGCCCACTAAAAAGGGAACCCTGCCCCGCGCGAGGATACCGTCGATGGCGGCGTAGGCCAGGCGCTGAAAATCCGCCATGGAAAAAAAATCCCCCGGATCGCAAACGTCGATCAGGTGATGCGGCACGCCGCGCATTTCATCGGGCGTGATCTTGCCGCTGCCAAGATCGAGCCCGCGGAACACCTGCCTTGAATCGGCGGACACGATCTCGCCCTGGTATCTGAGCGCCAATTCCACCCCGAGCCCGCTTTTTCCGGACGCGTTGGTGCCCGCGATCACGATCAGCTTTCCCCGCATGCCTGCCTCCCGCCTTCCTTCGTTTTCCTGATTGTACCATATTTGCCGCCGCTGTGTAAAGGGCGGGCAGCCGCACGCTTCGGTCTTTTCATTTCTTAAATTTTATGCAAACAAGCCAGGCGCATATAAACAAATGCAGGGAGAGCGATGGATAATAAAAAATCATAATGAATAAAAATACATTTTCCTGTTGACAAGCGGGCGCGGCGGTGGTATACTGGCCCTGTTCCCGGAAATGGATGACTTTTATTGGAGGAGGACCCTGAAGATGAAGAAGCTGATCGCCCTGATGATGGCCCTGATGATGGTTTTGTGCGCCGCGGCCGCGTGCGCCGACGGCATCAAGACGCTGGAGGAAGGAAAGTTTATTTATTCCACCAGCCCGGATTTCCCGCCCTTTGAATATATCGATGACGATGGCAACATCGTGGGCATCGAGCCCGAATTGATCGCCCTGATCTGCGAAAAGATCGGCCTGGCGGCCGAGCCCCTGCCCATGGATTTTGAAGGCGCGCTCGAAGCGGCCCAGACCGGCAAATCCGACGCCATCGTGTCCGGCGTGACCGTGACAGAGGACAGAAAAGCGATCTATGATTTCACCATTCCCTATACCACGATCATCCAGGCTATCGTGAGCAAGAACGGCGCCGTGACCATGGATAACCTGGGCAGCGTGGTGATCGGCGTGCAGCGCGGCACCACCGGCCATATCTATGCGGAGGATGATTTCGGCGATAAGGTGGTGGTGTACGATACGTACTCCCTGGCTTTCCAGGCCCTGCAGAACGGGCAGGTGGACTGCGTGCTGCTGGATGACGCCGTCGGCAATGCCTACATCAAGCAGATCCCCGGCCTGGGCATCCAGCCCACCACCTACGAGGTGGAAGAATACGCTTTCGGCATCGCCAAGGGCAACACCGCCCTGCTGGACGCGATCAACGCCGTGCTGGCCGAGCTGATCGAGGATGGCACCGTTCAGGCGATCATCGATAAGTATATGTAATTTTTCCACTTTCGCGTTTCCCGGAATGGGCGGCGATGAACCGCCCATTTTTTCTTCATGACCCTGTGAGGAGGCGTCGCTTTGGAGACCTATACCGCGTGGAAGGCCATGCTGACAAAGGGCGATCCGGTCACCTTATGGCAGCGGCTGTACGTCTATTTTTACCAGGCCTTTATCGAGAAAGACCGCTGGCAGCAATACCTTTCCGGCGTGGGCACCACGCTGTATGTGACGGTGCTGGCGCTGTTGCTGGGCATTGTGCTCGGCCTGCTCGTCGCCGTCGTGCGCACCTCGCACGATCAGCAGCGTCCCGGGCATAAAAACCCGTTTCTCGGCGTCCTGAACGGGATTTTCAAGGTCTATGTGACGGTGATCCGCGGCACGCCCATGATGGTGCAGCTGCTGATCATGGGCTTCGTCATCTTTTCCTCCAGCCGGGAATTCAAGCTGGTCGGGGCGCTGACGCTGGGCATCAACTCCGGCGCGTACACCTCCGAAATCATCCGCGGGGGCCTGATGGCCGTGGACCGCGGGCAGATGGAAGCCGGGCGCAGCCTGGGCCTTGGGTATACGGACACGATGCGCTTCATCATCATCCCGCAGGCGATCAAAACCATTTTGCCGTCCCTGGGCAACGAATTCATCGTGCTGCTCAAGGACACCAGCCTGATCAGCGTGATCGGCGGCCAGGAATTGCTCTACGCCGCCCGCGCCATCGTGAGCAGGACCTATGAGGCCATGTTCCCGTATCTGGGCGCCGCGTTCGTTTATCTGATCCTGGTCATGATCTTTACCTGGCTGCTGGGCATCTTGGAAAGGAGGCTGCGCAACAGTGACCACTGACGCCATCATTTCCGTCCGCGATCTGGAGAAGCATTTTAACGACGGCGAGCTCAAAGCCCTGCGGGGCGTCTCCACGGATATCAGGAGAGGCGAGGTGGTGGTCATCATCGGCCCCTCCGGCAGCGGAAAATCCACCTTCCTGCGCTGCATGAACCTGCTGGAAACGCCCACCAAGGGGGTCATTGCCTTTGAGGGCGTGGATATCACCGACCCGAAGGTGAACATCAACATCCATCGGCAGAAGATGGGCATGGTGTTCCAGCATTTTAACCTGTTCCCGCACATGACCGTCATGCGGAACATGACCCTGGCCCCCATGCGCCTGCTCAATAAAAGCAGGAAGGAAGCCGAGGAAAAGGCCATGGCTCTCCTCAAACGCGTCAACCTGGCCGACCGCGCCGAGGCTTACCCCAGCCAGCTTTCCGGCGGCCAGAAGCAGCGC
>JAFXZO010000109.1 GCA_017541205.1 Clostridia bacterium
AACTTGGTTCTGGCCGACCGTCCTTCGGTTATGGCCTGATTCAGGTTCCCCTTGTGGCGGATATGCCAGTTGAGTTGGCCGGATTTTGAACCAAACTGGCTCATATCGTCAGTTC
This sequence comes from Clostridia bacterium, assembly GCA_017541205.1. GTDB lineage: Bacteria > Bacillota > Clostridia > Christensenellales > Aristaeellaceae > RUG563. The sequence goes on from JAFXZO010000109.1 coordinate 116, forward strand.
TGGCATATTGTACGGTGTTGCCTTAATAATGTCGGCGGTTTGGGGACTGCAAACGGAGAATTATCCTTGTGTTCTTCGTACCCATTCATCCCAACGCGCGTCTGCCTGCATTTCATTTTTTACCGGCTCCCGTTTCGGGACGCACCACCAGGGCCATACGTCGGGCAGTTCCGCAGAAAACGCGCTTTGGGCGCGCAGGCTTCCGGCATTCGTTTTTACATGGCGCAGCAGAGGAGACGTGAAAAACGCAGGGCTTGCTTCGTTCAGCCCGTCATACGCCGCCGCGTGCTCCAGCGCGGTATCCAGCGCCGAAAACGCGCCGTCTTTTTCTCCCGCCAGCCAAAGATAATAGGAACGCAGCATCTGAAGGCAGGCAAGCCAAGCGCTGCTTTTTCCATAGAAGCGATCCGTACAGACAAGATCGAACATCCCGGCGGCGTTCCCGATCATTTGGGCGGCGATATTCGGCGGCATGCGGATATCCGTGCGGACAATGCTCTCGATCAATTCTGTGCTGTGCAGGACCAGATCCAGCAGCGCTTCGCCGGATGCGGCAACCTCTTCCTTCCCGTCAAAAGCATTGATCCGCAGCATGATTTTGGACGCACTGATATCCGGAGCGGACTGTGCGAGAAGAAGGGCTGTTTCATGTTCGCCCATGTTCTTATACAGCTGCGATAATTCAGTTACCGCTTTCTGGCGCATTTCCCCGCCATGGAGCGAGAGCAGGAGCTTTTCGTAGAGCTTGACGGCTTCCTGCCATTCAGCGTATGTTCTGTGCCTTTCCGTATCGTAAACGCTGTATCCGTCGTCTCCTTCCTTGTGATGCTCGCCATGGCGGACATATCCCGCGGTAAAGAGCGCGGATGCAAGCGAAAGCGTGAGCTTTTCATTGCCCGGAAACTCGATCAGGGCTTCTCTCGCAAGGGCAATGCACGCGTCCATGCTCACGTCTTTTCCGTTATTCTGACGGATCATTTCATCGATCCGCTCCGCCAATGCATCGGCTTTTTTCGCCCTATCGTTATCGTATCCAAACAGCTCGTCAATGGAAACGCTGAAATAGTTCGCGATAGAAGGGATCGCTTCCAGATCGGGATAGCATATCCCTTTCTCCCAGCGGGAAACCGCCTGTGCCGTGACGCCCAGCTCCGCCGCAAGCGCATCCTGTGTTCTCCCGTCGCGATGACGGAGTTCTTTGATTCTTTCTCCCAACCTGATCATGGTCTGGCTCCTTCTTATGTTCATTCACCGGTGTGATTCCATTGTAGCGAGGGATGAACAGGAAATCAATAATCAATCTGTTGTTTTTATTTCAATCATTTGTTTATCATTTCTCTCGAAAGCCGAAAAAAGCGCGAACGAAAAAAATGCAGCCCCCGAACATGGCGGCTGCATTGCTGTCAGGATAAAACGCGCGGGCCATCAAATGAATTCCGCATAATGCACGATGCGCATGGCAGGCTCCACCTGCACCACGAAAATCACAATGCTTTGCTCCGCGTCACCGAATACGAGGTAGGTTCCGCCTTCCTGCGGCTTCATCATGGAAAAGAGCGTAAGCGACGGGATATCCGGGCTCAAAGCCGGGTTATTCTCGTCGATGAAGGACTGGATCAGCGCTTTCGCGGCGGCGATGGTTTCTTCCTCAACGCCTTCCGGCTCTTTTTCTTCACTTTCTGCCCAGCCGGTCCAATACGCCTGCATCATCAGAACGCTTCCGTCCTCCGCGAAGGTGCAGTTATACTCAACGTCGTCCGGATTCATGAACGAAACGTCGATAAAAGCGCCCATGTTCCAGCCGCCCCTGGACGCGTTCGGATCGATGGTAAAGCCCTGCGTGGCAAGCAGCGCGGCCGCCTTGTCCATCAAAGCGTCCATTTCTTCCGAATCAATGGGGATCAGCTCGAAGCCCATCTCTTCCTGCGCATACTCGAATTCCATCAATTCCACGTTATAATCGGCGGGATCAAAGGGCTTAACGTGGCTTTCGCCATAAGCGGTCATATCGAGGCTGAATGCGACCTCCACGGTCCGCACAGACTGATCCCAGAACGTGGATTCGGCGCTGACCGTGCCCTTGACGCTGGAAAAGCGGCCCTGGGCATCCAGGACGAAATCCACATCCGCACTCTTCAGCTTCCAAAAGATCGTGCCATCCGTGAGCGCGTTGGTCTTGGTGGTGTAATTCTCAAAGAGAACGTAGCCGTCTTCGGGGATCGAGTGCTCGATGGCGAACCAGCGGTCCGACAGATAAATGGCCGCGACGTTCAGGGCGCTCAGCGCGATATCCGGCGTTTGGCCGTCGGAGAGGGCGAGGTGCACGCATTTAACGCCATCCTTTTCCTCTTGTGTGATCACGCCGTCCGGCAGCAGCGGCTCGATCTGCCCGATCAGCAGCCCGCCCAGGTTGGCCAGCGCATCCAGCCGCACGGTGCGGCGCAGCAGGGAGTTTTGCGGGAGGCTGTTGCCGATGCGGTAGGTGCCCGGGAAATAGGCTTCCATGACGTAGTAGTTGCCGGTTTCGTCCGCCAGGATCGTCCAGCCCGTCTCCTGCTCGGTGCCATCGGCCCGGGGCGTCAGGAGCGTCAAGCCGTAATAGGAATGATAGCCGTCCTGGATATAGTTCAGCTTTGCGGTCTTGAAGCGTTCGCCGTCCAGCGAGAAGGTCGCTTCGCCCGTCACCGTAACGTTGTCCGTATGGAAGAGAAAATCGCAGCCGCTTTGCCATAAGCCCGCCATGGAGCTTTCCGCCAGGGCGATCGATACGCACAGCACGCAGGCCAAGAGGGTCGCAAGAAGAAGGGTCACTTTTGTCTTATGCATAAATATGCCTCCCGTAACAAGTTTTGTAAGTGGAAGTACCGTACAGTAAACGCAAGGGGCGGCGTTTTTCTTCCCGCATTGGAAAAAAATTTTTTGCAGATTTTATGCGCCGTGCTTTTCCGTTTTTTTCTTTGCTTTTCCCGCGATGGGATGGTATAATCAAAGCAAAGATAAGAAAGGCAGGTGCACGATATGGTCACGAATGACAAGGGGATCGTCGAGCTGAAGCATTTTATCCTGCGGGAAGTCTGCCGTTTGGCCTGGGAAGACCGCCTGACGGAAGAGGAAAAAGAAAAAATCCTCTACCAGGTCAGCCCCGGCCCGAAGCCCCAATACCGCTGCTGCATCTATAAAGAAAGGGAAATCGTGCGCGGCCGCATCCGCCTGGCCCTGGGCCAGAGCCCTCAGCCCGATCACCCCAGCCGGAACGTCGTCGCCGTCATCCCCGCCGCCTGCGACGACTGCCCCATCCAGGATTATTTCGTTTCGGATATCTGCCGCTTTTGCCTGGGCAAAGCCTGCCTGAACTCCTGCAAATTCGGCGCGATCCAGCCCGGCGACAATAAGATGCGCATCGACCCCAACAAGTGCAAATCGTGCGGTCAGTGCGCCAAAGCCTGTCCTTTCGGCGCGATCATCCATCAGGAGAGGCCCTGCAAGAAGGCGTGTCCCGTCGGCGCGATCTCCTATAACGAGGCGGGCGTCAGCCAGATCGACGACAGCAAATGCATCCATTGCGGGCACTGTATCCATAGCTGCCCCTTCGGCGCGATCGGCTCCAAGATTTTCGCGGTGGATGTGATCCGCGCCATTCAGGCCGGAAAGCGTGTGGTCGCCATGTGCGCGCCGGCAACGGAAGGGCAGTTCGGCAAGGACATCGGCATGGCCTCCATCCGCAGCGCGCTCAGGAAGGCTGGGTTTGCGGATATGGTGGAGGTCGGCATCGGCGGGGATATGACCGCCGCCAGCGAAGCGCGTGAATGGATCGAGGCCCGCAGAGAAGGCCGGATCATGACCACCTCCTGCTGCCCGGCCTTCGTATCCATGCTGCGGCATCATTTCCCGAAGATCTATCAGGAGAATAAATCCGCGACCGTATCGCCCATGGTGGCGGTCTCCCGGTATCTGAAAACGCTGGACCCGGACACCGTGACCGTGTTCATCGGCCCCTGCATCGCCAAGAAAGGCGAAACGCTGTCCGAATTCATCAAGGATACGGCGGATTATGCCCTCACCTACGGCGAAATCGTGGCGCTGCTTGACGCTCGGGGCATTGAGATCGTCCCCGTCGAGGAGGATTATCAGGAAGCGTCCATCTATGGCAAGTGCTTCGCAGGAAGCGGCGGGGTCGCAGCCGCGGTGATGGAGGCCATGCGGGAAATGGGAGAGGATACCTCGGACATCCGCCTGACCGCCTGCGCCGGCGGCGAGGAATGCAAAAGAACCATGATGCTCCTTCGCGCCGGAAAGCTGAACACGGATTTCGTGGAGGGCATGATCTGCCCCGGCGGCTGCGTCGGCGGCCCCTCCAAGCACCAGACGGAAGCGCTGGTGCTCAAGGCCCGGGCTGAGCTGCTCGGCAAGGCGGACGGGCGAAAGATCCTGGAAAACCTGGAGCGCTATCCCATGGATCAGTTTTCCATGCAGCGCGACGGCGGGCAGCCCAAAGATTGAACCGCGTTTAGACCGCCATGCCGGCCCCCAAAGCCGGGCATGGCGGTTTTCCTATGCGCTTTTACTGCTGCGGAGCGCTGTCCTTTTTCCGTACGATCAGCCGGTCCATCGCCGAAAGCAGCCCGGGCAGCAGGAACAGGATCAGCAGGATCGCCGACAGCGCCCCGGTCGAGATCGTGCGGCAGATTTCCGCCACGGTGGGGTCCGAATACGTATAGCCGATGATGGCCGTTACCAGCACGAGGATCATGCCCGAAGTCATGATGGAATGCACGGCGCCTTCATACGCCGCGCTCAACGCGTCCCGGACGTTCTTTTGCTTTCGGTTTTCCCGGTAATAGCCGGTAAACAGAATGCCGTAATCGATGGTCGCGCCCATCAGGATGCATTCCACGATCAGGAGCGCAAGGAAATAGATGCTGTACCCCTGCCAGCCGACCACCGTCACCGTGATATACACGCCGCACTGAACGATCAGCACCAGGAACGCGGGCACCGCGATGGAACGGGAGGAAATCAGCACGATCAGGAAGATCGCCGCGGCGGTCAGCATCGTGATCGTCCGCAGCTCCCCGGAGAAGGTCTGCCGCATTTCATGGCTCATGGCGGAATTGCCGATCAGGTAATAATCGCCGGCAAATCCCTTTCCCGTCTCTTCGATCTTTGTCAGCAGCGCTTCCGTTTCCTCCGCTTCCACGGGCAGGGCGGTATACAGGATCAAACGGGAATAGCGGTCGGATTTGAGCATGCGCATGCCGTTTTCCAGCGTTTCCTTCGCCCCTTCGATCGTTTCCCGCATTTCCTGCGTAATGAGCGCGGAAAACAGCGGGCTTTCCAGCAGCTGATCGTGCACAAAACCGAACAGCGCCGGGATGGTCATTTTCTGCTCGGAAGCAGGCGTGGACGAACCGGCGAAATAGAGGGTATACACGGTGTTCAGCAGGGCGGGGCTGAAGCTGAACCCTGCGCCGTCCAGATTGCCCATCCCGCCAAAGCTGCCCAGCGCGTCATAAAGCTCCGACGCCGTATACGCTCTTCCAAACAGGTTCGGATAGCCCATCACCTGGTTGATCCCTTCCCGGTTTTCCATCTCCTCCGAAAGGGCGGCCATCTTTTCTTCGTCCTCGTTTTCGTACACGATCACCAGCATATTTTCCGCCGGAAACGTATCCGCGATGGGATCGACCTTGGCCAGGGTATAGGCGATCTGGGTATTGCCCTGCAAAAAGTAAAACGCGGCGAACAAAAAGGCAAAGACGCAGGAAAGGAGATATCGATGGCGAAAGCTGAAGCGGGCCAGCCATTTCATGGAAAAACGCAGTTTCTTTTTCTCTGTTTTTTCGATCAGGCGGTCCCCCAACAGCACGATGCCGGGCAGCGACGTGAACACGCAGACCAGGCTGATGAGCACGCCCTTTGCCAGCACGATGCCAAGGTCCATCCCGATCTTGAAACGCATGAACGCCAGCGCGGCCAGCCCGACCGCCGTGGTCAGCGCGCTGCTGGAAACCGAGGAAAAGCAGTTGCGCATCGCCGCGGACATGGCCGCCCGCTTTTCCAGGCCCGACGCCTTTTCCTGGCGGTATCGGTTCATCAGCATCACAGAATAGTCGATGGACAGTACCAGCTGCAATACGGCCGCCATGGAAGAGGTGACATAGGATATCTGCCCAAAGAACACGTTTGTCCCTTCGTTGATGATGACGGCGATCCCGATATTGACAAGGAATAAAAGCGGCTCAAACCAGGAATTGCACATCAGAAGCAAAATGGCGACGAGAATGGCGATCGCGGAAATCAGCAGCCAGGCCTCCACGCCGTCCGCGCCGGGATTGTCGTTCCGGTATACGATATGGTAATCCGGAAAGCCCTTTTCCAGCGCGCTTTCGATGGAGCGCTCCTCGGGCGATCCGTATTCATAGGCGGTGCTGAGCACGAAGAGGGAGTATTCGCCCTTATGGTATTTTTCGCTTGCATCGTGCGATACGCTTTCCACATAGGGGATGGCTTTTAGCTTTTCGAGCAGCTCCGCCTGCTTTTCCGCGTCCAGCCCTTCCGCCATGACCCGGATGCTCTTGTCCGCGCCCAGGGAGGGAAACGCCTGCGCCATGATGTCCATGCCCTTTTTCATGGCGGATTCATCCGGCAGGTATTTCGTCATATCATAATTGATGGTCACGCGAAGGGAAAGGAGCATGCACACCGCCGCCAGGCCCGCCATGATCCCCAAAATCCAATTCCGTTTGGAAACGATAAAGTCAGCCGCCTTCTTCATGAGCATCCTCCGTTCGGCACCGTCGGCGGAGCAAAAAGGAAAAATGAGAAAGCTATTGAGAATATGCAATAGATCCGTGCACCGCGGGCCGCGATCGTTGGGTATACCGTTTTATCGAGAGCAAGTATATTATACCGTAAATCACAGGATGAAGCAACCGGAAAACGCCGTCTTTTCTCCCATGGATTGTGTCAGCAAAAAGGCCGTTTTCCTTTCACGCGGCGAACGAAGGGGGATCCCGCGGAAAAGAAGGATATTCGTCTTTCAGCAAAAAAATTTCTTGCTCATGAAGCGTAATTATGGTATGATAATGCACAGAGAAAACGTGGGAGGGCATGGAATACGATGCCCGCCACAGATAAAACAAGATAACCGGCAAAGAGGGATAAAAAGGAGCGTGGAAAAATGGACAAGGTCAGAAGAATCGGTGTTTTGACGAGCGGCGGCGACGCGCCGGGCATGAACGCGGCGGTCCGCGCCGTGGTACGTACGGCGATCGCCAACAACATTGAATGCGTGGGAATCCGCCGCGGCTGGCAGGGGCTGATCAACTGCGATTTCGTGAAGCTGACCCGTGAAAGCGTAGGCCATCTTCTTTCCCGCGGCGGCACCATCCTCTATACCGCGCGCAGCGAGGAATTCATGACCGAGGCCGGCCGCCAGAAGGCCGTCACCACCTGCAAGATGCTGGGCCTGGATGGCGTGGTCGCCATCGGCGGCGACGGCACCTTCCGCGGCGCGCTGGAGCTGAGCCGCCTGGGCGTTCCCGTGGTCGGAATCCCCGCGACCATCGATAACGACGTAGGCTGCACCAACTATACCATCGGCTTTGACTCCGCCTGCAACACGGCCATCGAATGCATCGACAAGCTGCGCGATACCATGCAATCCCACGAACGCTGCTCGATCGTGGAGGTCATGGGCCGCAACGCGGGATTCCTGGCCCTGTATGTCGGCACGGCTGTCGGCGCGACCGCCGTGCTGGTGCCGGAGCATCAGTTGGATTTTGAAAAGGACGTTGTGGAACGCATCCGCGCTTCCAGGCTTTCGGGCTATACGCACTTTATGATCGTGCTGGCCGAAGGGGCCGGCAAAGCCACGGAGCTTGCCACGAAGATCCGCGACGTGGTTGGCCTCAAGCCGACCATCACCGTTATCGGCCATATCCAGCGCGGCGGCGCGCCCAGCGGACGCGACCGCGAAACCGCCACCCGCATGGGCTATTACGCGGTGCAGTCGTTCGTTGAAGGCCGCGGCGACTGCATTATCGCCACCCAGGAGGGCGGCATCGTCGAGATCCCCATCGAAGAAGCGCTGACGCGGAAAAAGCATCTGCAGATGGACCGCTACAAGATCATGGAAATCATGCAGTTCGGCTCCCACGAGGATTGACCGTATTCCCCCAAATAACGAACGGAAAGCATTCCAAGCGTTCTGTCATTGCCCTGAAATCGCATGGTTTCAGGGCAATTGAAAAATAATGGAGAATGGAAAGGAGATAACTCCGAACATGAAAAAATTGCTTGCGTTATTCCTGTCGCTGCTTTTGGCAGCGGCCCTGATCCCGGCAGCGGCTGAAACCGCCACGGAAGAGCCCGCCACGGCGGAAGACGGCCAGAGCTCGGATGATTGGAGCATGCTGCTCGCGCTTTTGACGCAGAATGGCGAAGGCGCCGAGGGCGGAGATGAAATGGACCTGAGCGCGCTGCTTGGCTTCTTTGGCGTGGATGAAAACGCCAACACGACGGGCAGCGAAAGCGCGGAAGAAATCATTGATATGCTGCTTGCAGCCGCCGGCACGGATGAAACCGGCCTGACCGCAACGCTCGGCTTTATGCTTTTGACGTACGCTTCGCCGATCGAAACGCCCGCCGACGCCGTTCCCGCCGAAAGCAAAGAAGCGTTCTTCGGCACCTGGAAGCTGCTGAAGGCGGTCAAGGACGGCCGGGACACCCCCGCGGAAAGCATGGGCCAGAACGCGCAGGCCCTGGCGATCACGCTGGGCGAAGATACGATCGCAATGAACATCGACGCAGAAAAGAACACCGCCGCTGCTGTGACGCTGCTTTCGGACGGCGCGCTGACCGTGATGGTGAATGACGCCGCTCTCACAGTGTATCTGATGGGCGACGGCACGCTGGCGTTCGGCTTTAACGGCTCGACGGTCTTCCTTACGCCCGGCACTGCGGATACCCTGCTCAAGGTTCCCGATGCCTCCGAAGAGGAAGCGGAGCTGGCCGATATGATCACCTCCCTCCTGGGTTCCCTGGGCTTGTCCGGCGAAGGCGAAGAAGGCCAAGCGGGCAGCGTCCGCTCGATCGTCGATTCCCTGTTCGGCGGCGAGGGTGAGGAAGGCTCCCTTGACCTGAGCGGCATTCTGGGAAGCCTGGGCGGCCTGTTCGGCGGCGAAGGCGAGGAAGGCTCCGTTGACCTGAGCGGCATCCTGGGAAGCCTGGGCAGCCTGTTCGGCGGCGAAGGCGAGGAAGGCTCCCTTGACCTGAGCGGCATCCTGGGCAGCCTGACCGGCGGCGAGGGCGAAGAAGGCTCCGTTGACCTGAGCGGCATCCTGGGCAGTCTGGGCAGCCTGTTCGGCGGCGAAGGCGAGGAAGGCTCCCTCGACCTGAGCGGCATCCTGGGCAGCCTGACCGGCGGCGAAGGCGAAGAAGGCTCCCTTGACCTGAGCGGCATTCTGGGAAGCCTGGGCAGCCTGACCGGCGGCGAAGGCGAAGAAGGCTCCCTCGACTTAAGCAGCCTCCTGGGCCTGTTCGGCGGCGAGGAAGCGGAAAGCGCAGGCGTTCCCGATCCGAATAACACCGCTGAGGGACAGACGGAAGGCGCAGGCGAAAATGCGGCCGCTCCCGAAGAAGGAGAAAGCCAGGCCGCTCCCCTTGATAAGCCTGAAAACGCGGTGGCTGCCGAAAGCAAAGAGCAGTTTTTCGGCGCCTGGAAAACGTATTACAGCATCGTCAGCGGCGAAATCATTCCTGCCGACAAGATGGAAAAGAATTGGATCATCGTCATTTCCGAAGATTTCCTGTACAGGACCGACGGCGTTACGGAAGACACGCTTTCTGTCGAGACCGAGCTGATCGACGGGGCGCTGGTCGCTGCTACAGCCGATGAAATGTATGTTTTCTATCTGCTGGACGACGGCACGCTGATGACCGGCGATTCCGACACGATCATCTGCCTTGCGTTCGTTCCCGTCGAATAATCCGATCCTGCTCAATGGCTGCTCCCGGCCGCGGCGGCAAGCTGCGGCCGGGCGTTCTTTTTGCCCAACCTGAGCTTTGCATTCAGCCGCCCAGCCGCAACTCCACCAACAGGCGATACGGCTCGCAGGCTGCGTTATTGATCGGGGCGGTTTTTTGATTTACAATCAACGCGTCGTCAGAGACCGGCAACGGAAACGGAGGAGATTTTTATGGAACTCGGAAAGAAAATCAGGCAGCTTCGCTTCAAGGCGGGGCTTACGCAGGAGCAGCTGGCGGAAAAGCTCGGTATCGGCGCGCAGGCCGTATCCAAATGGGAGAACGCGGTGGCCATGCCGGATATCACGCTGCTGCCCCTCCTTGCGGAAATCTTCGGCGTCAGCATCGACGACCTGTTCGATCTGACCGTCGAGCAGCGCTTCAACCGGATCGAAAACCGCATGGACGTGGAGGAAGAGCTGCCGCAGGATGTGTTTTGGGAGTATGAAGAATTCCTGAAGACCCAGCTTGCCCGGGACGCGAACAGGAAACGCGCGACAGAGCTGATCGCCTATCTTTACTGGCACCGCATGTACGCCTGCGCGCAGAAGGTGCGCCGCTACGCCAAGGAAGCGGTCCGCCTCTCCCCCGGCGAAAAAGGCTGCCAATGGATGCTGAACATGGCGGAAGGCCACGCCGTATGGGATTGGAACATTGCCAACCATAACGCGGCGATCGCGTTCTACGGCGAATTGGTGAAGGAGCATCCGGACATGACGCTTCCCTATCTGTATCTGCTCGACAACCTGATCGCGGATCACCGCGCGGATGAGGCGGAACAGGCGCTGAACAGCCTGTGCGCGCTGAGTGACGCCAACCCCGTCACCTGCGAGGTATACCGGGCGCATATCGCGTTGGCGCGGTTCGATGAAAAGAAGGCGGACCAGATCATGGAAAAGCTGCTCAGCGATCATCCCGCCGAAAGCGGCTGCCTGTTTGAAATGGCGCAGTATTGCGCGAAAAAATGCGATTATCAGAAAGCCATCGGGTACTATGAGCAGTCCTTCGAGCAGGAAAAACGCAGGCCGCGCTTCCAGGACGAGCTGCAGGGAATCGCGGATATTTTTGAGATCATGGGCGAAAGCAAAAAAGCCGCGGAAACATACGGCAGGATCGTAAATCTGCTTGAAAACGAATGGGGCATGACCGAAGAAACGGAATTGAAAAACGCCAGAAAAAAGCAGGCCGCCATGCTTGCCAAAGCATAAAAGCCTAAAAAATAAGAAAGCGGGGGCAGATCCCTCGCTTTCTATACTTATGAGCCGAATGAAATCATTCCGCGGCGGCGGAAAAATCGCCCTCCGGCGCGGCGTCCACCACGATCGAATGTCCTGGCAGGATGTCCCCGGCGATCAGCTTGCGGGCCACCAGCGTTTCCACCTTGGCCTGCAGCACCCGCTTCATGGGCCGCGCGCCGTACACGGGATCATAGCCCAGCTCCATCAGGCGGTCAAAGGCGGCGTCGGTCAGGCGCAGGCCCAATTGCTTATCCTTCAAGCGGTTCTTGAGCCGGTTCAAAAGCAGATCAACGATGGAGCGGACCTGCCCGCGGCTGAGCGGCGTGAACATCACGGTATCGTCGATGCGGTTCAAAAACTCGGGCCTGAAATGGCTGCGGAGCAGGCCCTGCACCGCGTCCTTCGCCATGGGAGACAGCACGCCGTTTTCATCAATGCCGTCCAGGATCTGGGAAGAGCCCAGGTTGCTGGTCATGATGAGGATGGTGTTGCGGAAATCCACCGTGCGGCCCTGGCTGTCGGTCACGCGGCCGTCGTCCAGAATCTGCAAAAGGATATTGAACACATCCGGGTGCGCCTTTTCCATTTCGTCAAACAGCACCACGGAATAGGGATGCCGGCGCACGGCCTCGGTCAGTTGGCCGCCTTCCTCATAGCCCACGTATCCCGGAGGCGCCCCGATCAGGCGGGACACGGAAAACTTTTCCATGTACTCCGTCATATCGATGCGCACCAGGTTCTTTTCATCGTCGAACAAGGCTTCCGCCAGCGTCTTTGCCAGCTCGGTCTTGCCAACGCCCGTCGGGCCCAGGAACAGGAATGAACCGATGGGCCGGTTTTCATCCGCGACGCCCGCGCGGGAGCGCAGGATGGCTTCGCTGACGCGCTCCACGGCCTCGTCCTGGCCGATCACGCGCTGGTGCAGCACATCGGGCAGACGAAGGAGCTTTTCCCTTTCGCCCTCCATCAGCTTGCTGACCGGGATGCCCGTCCAGCGGGCCACGATGCGGGCGATTTCTTCTTCCGTTACCTTGTCGCGCAGCAGGGTATTCTGCACGGGGTTTTCCTTTTCGGCGTCCTCCAGCTCTTTTTTGATACGGGGCAATTCTCCGTACTGCAATTCAGCGGCGCGGGTCAGGTCGTATTTCTGCTTGGCTTTCTCGATCTCGGCGTTCACGCGCTCCATCTCTTCGCGAAGCTTCTGCACCTTGCCGATATCGTTCTTTTCGTTTTCCCAGCGCGTCTGCATTTCCTTGAATTGATCGCGCTGATCGGACAATTCCTTGCGCAGGCTGTTCAGCCTTTCCTGGCTCAACGCGTCGGTTTCCTTTTTGAGCGCCGCTTCTTCGATTTCAAGCTGCATGATGTGGCGGCGGATCTCGTCCAATTCCTGCGGCATGGAGTCCATCTCCGTGCGGATCATGGCGCAGGCTTCGTCCACCAGGTCGATGGCCTTATCAGGCAGAAAACGGTCGGTGATATAGCGGTTGGAAAGCGTGGCGGCGGCGATCAGTGCCGCATCCTGGATCTTGACGCCGTGGAATACCTCATACCGCTCCTTGAGGCCGCGCAGGATGGAAATGGTGTCCTCCACCGTGGGTTCGTTCACCATGACGGGCTGGAAACGGCGTTCCAGCGCCGCGTCCTTTTCCACGTATTGACGGTATTCGTCTAGGGTGGTCGCGCCGATGCAGTGGAGCTCGCCCCGGGCCAGCATCGGCTTTAACAGGTTGCCCGCATCCATGCTGCCCTCGGCCTTGCCCGCGCCGACGATGGTATGCAATTCATCGATAAACAGGATGATCCTGCCTTCGCTCTTCTTGATCTCGGCAAGCACGGCCTTTAAGCGTTCCTCAAATTCGCCGCGGAATTTCGCGCCGGCGATCAGCGCGCCCATGTCCAGGGAAAACACGGAACGGTCCTTCAGGCTGTCCGGCACGTCGCCGCGCACGATCCGCTGCGCCAGGCCCTCGGCGATCGCGGTCTTGCCGACGCCCGGCTCGCCGATCAAAACCGGATTGTTCTTGGTTTTCCGGCTCAGGATGCGGATCACATCGCGGATCTCGCTGTCCCTGCCGATGACGGGGTCGAGCTTGCCCTTGCGCGCCCTGTCCACCAGGTCTGTGCCGTACTTGGCCAGTGCGTCATAGGTATCCTCCGGGTTATCGCTGGTCACGCGGGAAGCGCCGCGGACGGAGGACAGGGCCTTTAAGAATTCGCCGTCCGTGATATTCAGGCGCTGAAAGAGCGGGGACAGATCCTTATCCGCCGTTTTGATCAGCGCAAGGAACAGATGCTCCACCGAAATATATTCGTCCTTCATCCGCTGCGCTTCGTCCGCCGCGGAACGAAGCGCTTTGTCCATATCGGAAGAAACATAGACCTTGCCTTCCTCGCGGGAAAGGCCCCGCACCTGCGGCAGCTTTTGCAGGATCGCTTCCGTTCCCTGCTTTAAGGCGTTCGCATCCACGTTCATCTTGGCAAGCAGCTGAGGGATCAGCCCTTCGGGAAGATTGAGCAGGGCGCTCAAAAGATGCGCCTGCTCCAGCTGCTGGTGGCCGCGCTCCTGCGCCAGGCGCTGGGCCAGCTGAATGGTTTCCATGGATTTTTGCGTGTACTGGTTGTTGCTCATACGATCATCCCCCTTAATTGGGTATTGGTGCTTGGTTTGGAAAGTCAAAAATCTGACTTACTTTGACTTTCAAGATCATTCTACCACTTTATTTCATTCTGTCAAGCCCCAGTTCAAACTTTTTTCATCATTTTTTTGTTGTTTTGGCGGAATCTGTCGGCAGGAAAGTGATTGTATTCGGGCGCGATTTATGGTATGCTATACGGGTGGAGGAAGAAGCAATGGATGAAAGGCTGCTTCGCGCGGACGCGATCGTTTTTGACGTCGGCAACGTGCTGCTGAGTTTTGATCCCCAAAGGGTGGCGCTGCTGCTGCCTGAAGCGCACCGGGAAGCGCTGTCGGAAGCCCTGTTCGGCGAGGTATTCCGCTGGGCGGCCTTTGACATCGGGCTTCCAAGCAACGAGGCAATCGCCGGCGGCGTTGCCGACGCGGCGAAGGTTCCGGGCGGCGCGGAAATGGTCCTTTCTGTATTGCATCATTTCCATGAAACCATGGAGCCGCTGCCCATGTATCATCGCATCGAAAGCCTAAAGGCCATGGGCAAGCGCCTGTACGCCCTCACGAATTATCCCGAGCCGTCCTTCACCCTGACCAGGGAGGCCTTTCCCCTGCTCAAGCAATTGGACGGCCAGATCGTTTCCTCCCGTGAGAAGATCGGAAAGCCCAGCCAGGAGATTTTCCAATTGCTCATCACGCGCTATTCCCTCGATCCCGGCCGATCTCTGTTTATTGACGACGTAAAGGCCAATACCGACGCCGCTGCCCTTTGCGGCTTCCAAACCTGGCTTTACACGCGGGAGGATCGCCTGGAATAAAAAAAATTCCTTCAGAAATGGGAACAAATTCCACCCGCTTCCCGTCTATGTATATAGAAAGCTTCAACCATGTATGTAATTGGAAGGAAGGATGAACCATGAAATCCGCAAAGCTTGCTTTGATCGCGCTGCTCATCGTGCTGACGCTGATCCTGGGCGGCTGCTATGTGGAGCCGACCAACGTTTCCACAAACAACCAGAACGGGAACGATCTTAATTTCCCCGTATACCCGTCCGTGACGGAAATTCCCGCCGTACCGGTCACCGCCGCGCCCACGGCCATCCCGAACGTGCAGCCCATCTCCAGCAGCGCGCAGATCTCCCTGCCGACGTCTGTTGCCGGCAATTTCAGCACCGTAGCCCCCATGGCGCCCACCTCTTCCGCCGCCAAAGCCACAGTGACCCCGCCGGTCACCGCGACGCCCTCGCCTACCCCGCAGGGCTCGCTTAAGCTGGGCTCCACGGGCACGGAGGTGCGCAACGTGCAAAAGAAGCTCAAAGAGCTGGGCTTCTATAAGGGCACCGTGGACGGCGATTTCGGCGAAGCGACGGAAAAGGCCGTGAAGGAATTCCAGAAGCAGTATGGGCTGACCGTGGACGGCAAGGTGGGCTCCAACACGATGGCCAAGCTCGCCACCGCGCGCGCGACCGCCAAGCCCGCCGTCACGCCCACCAAGAAGCCGACCGCCACGCCCGCCTATTCCACCAACACCTACCTCCGCAACGGCGACAGCGGCGCGAAGGTGCGCCAGATGCAGGAAAGGCTGATTTCCCTGGGCTATCTGGTCGGCAAAGCCACCTCCAATTTCGATAACGCCACCGAAGCGGGCGTGTACGCCTTCCAGCGCCGCCATACCAGCTACGCGGACGGCGTGGCCGGCCCGGAAACGCTCAAAGCGCTGTACTCTTCTTCCGCGACCAAAACATCCTCGCCCTCCGGCATCATCGGCATCACCCTGCGCGAAGGCAGCAAGGAGACGGAGGCCGTACGCCTGATGCAAAAGAAGCTCAAATCTCTGGGTTATTATAAAGGCAGCGTAGACGGCAGCTTCGGCAGCGGCACCACCGACGCCGTCAAAGCCTTCCAGCGCGCCCATAACCTGACTGCGGACGGCGTCGCGGGCGGCGGAACGTTCAATAAGCTCTTCTCCTCCTCCGCCAAGACGGCGGCTGCGGCTGCGGCTACCCCGACGCCCAAGCCCACGCCGACGCGCACCCCGACGCCCAAGCCCACCGCGACGCCCTACAGGACGCCGACGCTGATCCCCGAGAATACCTACGTGCTCGTCACGGTCTCCCCGTACGAGGATTACTACGCCACTCTGCGGCGCGGCATGTACGGCACGCCCGTGCAGCAGATGCAGAAGGCCCTGCGCGAGCTCGGCTACTACTCCGGCGTCGCGGACGGCTACTTCGGCGAAGCGACGGAGAACGCCGTCAAATCCTTCCAGCGCTCCAACGGCCTGGAGGTCGACGGCGTCGCAGGCCCCGCCACGCTGCGCACGCTGCTCTACGGCGCGTTCCCCTTCGGTTCCTGATCCATAGAGACATTTCGTTCCATCGAAAATATTCGAGGCCCATCCCGGCGATGGGTCTCTTTTTTATCATTATTTCATTCTATAACGCATTTTGTCATTCTATACCGCACTTTTTTAGGTTGCGCACCCTTATGTCATTCTGAGCCGCCGCTATATGGATGCGGCGTGCGAAGGATCTCATTGCTGGGGTATATGCTGCATGGTTTATATCGTTGCAATGAGATCCTACCCGCCTGCGGCGGGCGCAGGCGAACGCGTTCTTTTTTTCAGAATGACAGCCCATCCGCAAAGAACCGTTTCTTCCCAATACAAAAGCCCGCCGAAGCGGGCCTTTGCTTTGAGGTTTTTTATGGAGATTATTTGCAGCGAAGGATGACATCCTGCATGACGTCGAAGGTCAATACTTCGCTGACGATTTCCGGATGGCCGGCGTAGATCAGGCTGTAAAGCGCCTTGCGGGCTTCGAGCAGGCTGTCCAGGAGATTGCGGCAGGCGGCGATCTGCTGCTTATCCGCTTTCTCGGCAACCTTGTATTGGCCGGATACCATATTGTTCAGCTCGCTGATCCAGGCGCGGCGGGCGCTCGTGAACGCTTCGGAAAGCTCGGCGCGGCTCCTGGCGCTGCGGACCAGGCTCAGGGTGTTCTTATCGATCCTGGCGTGATCGCTGCACAGGGTATCGCGGATGAGGATGTTGCCGTCCACGGCGGGCGATTCGGTGACCACGCACTGGCTGCCGCCGCCGCTGGCCGTGACGTTCTGATAGCTGCCAAAGGCGATGCTGTCGGACCGATCCTCGGGCGCGTAGTGGATCACGTAGCACAGTTCGGCGCACTGCCGCATCATCATGACCGCTGCGGTCTGTTCGGCGGCGGCGGGATCGCGGCTGTTCTGCCTGGCGATCAGGGAGCGCATGCTGTCCACATAGGCGAAGAACAAGCCGCGTTCCGCCATGACCTTCGCGCGGGCGGGGCCGTCGGAAGCGTTGAGGATCTCCTGATACATCTCATCCAGCGCGTTCTTCCATTCGTTGGCGGCCTGACGCCACACATCGGCCTTGGCAGCCTGGTTATTGCCCAGGGCTTCGATCTGGCGCTGCGCCCGTTCGTAAACAGCCAGGTGCTTGGTGCACAGGTGCTGTTCATATTCGGCGACGCCAACGCCGCGGGAGGTGAGGGTCAGCATGCAGCAATCGTCCTTGCCGTCCTTCACGATGGGCGTATCGATGTGGCCGTCGGGATCATGCGGCGGGGTCGGCTTCTTGGGGCCGGTGGGGCTTTCCACGGGTTCGGAGAACACGGGCACGTCGATCAGCGTGTCATAGCAGTAATAGCCGACGCCATAGTTGACGACCTTGGTGTTCGTCACATCCTGGGCCGTCACCGTGTGGGAGAAGGGATATTTGGCGCTGTCGCCGACGGGCAGGATGGGCAGCGCGGCGAACACGCCGTCGATCGTATCGCACAGGGTGTCGCCCACCATCAGGTTCACCAGGTCCACATTGCCGGTGTTGGTGAGGATGATTTCGTAGGTGATGGTTTCGCCTTCGATGTAGTAATCCCGTCCGTCAGCCGGGTGGCTGGTTTCCTTCTTTTCCACCTTCAGTTCGGGATGCTTGATCTCGGGATCGGGCGTTTCCCTGCCGGCGGGGCGGGATTCATAATCATCAGCGTAGTAATAGTTATCGTACTGATCGTAGGCTTCGATACCCGCAAAATCGAGTACTCCATGCTGCATATCCACGTCAATATCGTCTACCACGTAAGTAAAGGTAGCGGTGCCGGTTTCGCCGGGGGCCAGGGTGCCGAGGGATACAAACGGGCTATAGCCCAGCCAGCTCGCCATATCATCGCCCACGTTGACGCGGTCCAGGTTTACCTTGCTGTTGTTGCCCCAATCCACGCGGATGGGGAAGGTTTCTCCCTCCACATAGAAGCTGCCGTTGGCAGGCTCCTTCTCGAACGTAATGTCGATCCAGACGCCGCCGACGTCCTTGCTCGGATCGACGGTGTTCACCGTGACGGTATTGCTCTTTTGCTCCAGGTTCAGCTTTGATTCGGGATCGACCCATTTGGCGGTGGCGGTGTTTTCGATCACGCCGGCGTCCACATCCGGCTGCGTCACGGTGTAGGAGCAGGAAATGCAGGCCCAGTCATGGGCGGCCAGGTTCGTAATCGTGCCCACGACGCCGCCAAAGAGCGGGTCTTCCACATCAATGGAGGGGATGATGATATCGGAATCATTGTACACCCAGATTGCATAATCTACCGTCTCATTGAGCAGATAGCCGTTGGGATCGGTGGGCGGGATGCTCACCACATATTTCTCCACGATGGTTTTGGTTTCCGGGTCCGGCTTCCAGGGAGGCATATCCAGCACTTCATGCGCAAACGTTACATCGTTGGACTGGAGCGCTTTGCCGCCGTCGTCGGTGCCCTCCGCGATGAAGGTGATATGCAGCAGGCCGTCGCTTTCCTTTTCATCGGTATGGAAATCATAGGTGAGGTAGAAGTTGGGCGATGCGTCGTTCAGGTACAGGGTGAAGGGGCCGATGCTCTGCGTCACAGTGCCGGACTTGGTGGTAATGAGCATCTTATCCACCGTCACGGTCTTGTACGCGTAGAGCGCCGCGTCGCTCGGATCGCCCGTCCACATATACCTGACCACGGCCTGGTAATGGATATCCCCGGTCTTGTTTTCAGAGCCGAAAGCAAAGGGCTCGGGGTCCAGGCACGCGACGGACAATTGCAGCACCGCGTCGGGCGTCTTGGTGACCGGCGGGATGATGCCGTCCAGGGGGATGCTGGCGTCGGCCTCATTGGAGAGATAGTGTTTCCCGTTGTACAGGCATTCGGCTGCAAAGGTACGCTCCACAACGCCCTTCGCCGCGTCATCCTCCGTCACCTTGATACCGATGGTGGTGGTGAAGCCTTCGCCCGGGCCATAGACCTTGCCATAATAGGAGCCGTTATAATCGCTCCAATCATAGTCTCGCCCGGCCACATCGCTGAAGGCTATCAAGACGTCGGCAGTCCAGGCCACGTTGCCGGCGTTGTACACGGTGATGGCGGCGTCAACAAAATCGCCGACTTTCTTGCCCGAGCCGGAGCCGTTCGTAATGCCGGTGATCGTAATCACGGGTTCGACATCGGTGGGCGGCACGGGTTCCTCATTGAATTTCTCGGTGAACGTGCATTCATTGCTGGTCACCCGCGCGTCGGAATCCCCGCTCTCGCCGGAAACGGTATAGCCGTACGCGATCCAATGGATGCTGTGCTCGCCGCCGTGCGCATCGGCGTATTCCTTGTCCACAGTGCCGATGGTGCTGTTGTCGTAAGCGTCCTTGGATTCATGCGGCGCCAGGGTGCCGATGTACTGGCGGCCGTAAGAATCGACGCCGGTGGAATCGTAGGAGATTTCAATGTACACATCGTACAGGGTTTCCGAGGATGTGTTGGTGACGGTCTCCTTGAAGGAAAGCAGCTGATCCACGTCGTAGGCTGCCTGTACAGGCGTGACCGCTACATCCAGATGCAGCGCGAACTCATCCTCCGGCCCGCCGATCACGTTCAGCTCCCGTTCATCCGGCGGGGCGACTACCAGGCCGTCTTCGTGCCCGATCACCGGGATAGTGCCCGCCAGGATGGCTTCCGGCACATGGCCCTGGCCGAAGAAGGTGATCAGATCGCGGCCGTTTTCTAAGTGGGTGGTATTGATGGTGACCGTCCAGGTGAGGGTCATATGCTCACCGGCGGGGATCGTGCCATAGTCCAGGGTGTATTCCGTTCCGTCGCCGTCCTGGATGATGACCTGGCAATTCTCCAGGTCCACATTGCCCACGTTGTCCAGGGTGATATCGAAGCTGACAGCTTCGCTCACCTCGTACGCGGGCTTATCGGGATCGGGCAGGGAGACGTTCATGCGCAGCCCGGCGTCATAGGCCGTTCCGACGGTGGAATCGGCCCCAAAGGTATTGGTGATGGTGGTCACGTTGCCTTCCACGCTGAAGCCGGTGATCCCATAGCCTTCCACCGGTTCTTCCTGCCACACGTACTCGTACGGCGTGTTATCCGTCATGCTGATGATCGGGACCTCATTGAGCGTGTATTTCCAGCCCGTCAATTCGCTCAGCACCACATAGGCGTTCTCTTTCCCGTTCTGGATCAGGTTCATCGTGACGGATTCCGGGCGTTTCCCGGCGGCGTTGTCGTTGTCGTCCCATACCTTTATGACCGTCAGGCCCATCATATTGTTCCCGACGTACTTGTAGGTAAACGTGGTGACATTGCCTTCCACGGTCTTATCGCTGATCTCGTAGAACGATACGAACTGGCCTTCCCAATCGTAGGTATACGGCGTATTTTCCGCCATGTTGATGACCGGAAGCTCGTTGATCGTGTAAACCCAGCCCGT
The DNA here is from genome assembly GCA_017541205.1 of Clostridia bacterium. Taxonomy (GTDB): domain Bacteria; phylum Bacillota; class Clostridia; order Christensenellales; family Aristaeellaceae; genus RUG563. The sequence goes on from JAFXZO010000109.1 coordinate 20,777, forward strand.
GATGTCGCCCGGCTCCACATAGCCGGCCACTTTCCCGTCCTGGATCAGGTCCATCGTGATTGAGGTCGGGCGGAGGCCGGCGGCGTTGTCGTCGTCGTCGAACAGCACCTTCACCGTCAGGGCCAGCCGATTATTTTCCTCGGTCGTCTGAATGTCCCCGATGTACCTGTAGGTAAAGGTGGTCACGCTGCCGGTCACGGACTTTTCGCTGATCTCATAGTTTGCGACCTCCGTGCCTTCCCAATCGTAGACGTACGGCGTATTGTCCGCCATGCTGATGATCGGGATCTCGTTGATCGTACACGTC
>JAFXZO010000110.1 GCA_017541205.1 Clostridia bacterium
ATATCCCGCCCTCCTTATATCACGGCGAGCACGTCGTCGGTATTCACGGTCGCGCCCTTGGCCACCAGCACCTGCTTCACCGTGCCGTCGTGGGGGGCGACGATCTCGTTTTCCATCTTCATGGCTTCCAGAATAAGCAGCACGTCGCCGGTCTTCACGCTCTGCCCTTCGACGGCCTTGACCGCGAGGATATTGCCGGGCATGGGGCTGATGATCTTTTCGCCTGCCACCGCGGTCGGCGCGGCTGCGGCGATCGGCGCGGCGGCGGGGGCCGCGGCCTTGGGGGCGGCAGCGGGGACGGGGGCGGCAGCCTTGGGCGCGGCGCTCTGGCCGGCGGCTACTTCTTCCACTTCGACTTCATAGGCGACGCCGTTGACGGTGATATTGAATTTACGCATGATCGATTCTCCTCCTTATGGATAACCGGCATGGCCGGTTCAAGCGCTGTACGTTTTATTGATGGAACACAGAGCAATCAGAGCCTGCTGTAAATCTGCTCGTCCCGCGCGGCGCGGGCGCGGGCGGTGCTGCTCTGCACGCGGCGGACACGGCGCACGATAAAGCCCGTGTCCTTTCCTTCATCCTGCCATACGGCGGCGATCGCCGCGGTGATGGCCGCGATCACGGAAAGGTCGTCCTCCTGCTCGGGTTCGGGCTCCGCGGCGGGGGCCTTCACGGCCGGGGCGGGGACGGCGGCGGGGGAGGGCTGTTCTTTCTGCTTCTTTTTCCTGCCGGTGACGGATGTCATGCCGTAAATGCAGGCAATCAGGATCACCAGCCCGGAAAAGACCACCAGCATGCCAACGCCTGTGGTGGACAGGCCCAGCAACAATCTATCCATGGAACGCCCTCCTTACAGCGGCAGGTTGCCGTGCTTCTTGGGCAGGTTGACGTCCCGCTTGGTGGCCAATACTTCCAGCGCGGCAATGATGTATTTGCGGGTCTCGCGCGGCTCGATCACATCATCCACGACGCCCGCCTTGGCGGCGGCCAGCGCGCCGTACTGCTCGGCGTAATCGCCCTCCAGGACGGCGCGGCTTTCGCCGGCGTTCAGCTTATCGCCGTCCAGGGTCTGCACCGCGGCCTCGCGGGTCAGCGGCGCGATCATGGCGGCGGGCCAGGCATAGCTGACATCCGCGATGGAGCGGCCGCCCATGGCCACGTAAGCCGCGCCGACAGCGTTGCCGGTGATAACGGCGATCTTGGGAGCGGTCGCTTCGGCGTACGCGTAAAGCAGATCCGCCGCGCCGCGCAGCAGCGCGCCCTGATGGCCGGAAAGCGGAACGGCCAGCCCGTCGGTATTCACCAGGGACACCACGGGGATCTGATAGCAGTCGCACAGGCGCACAAAGCGCGCGGCCTTGCGGCTGTCCTGGCTGGCCAGGCGCCCGCCGTCCTTGGCGTAGTCATTGGCGACCACGCCCACCGTACGCCCGCCGACGCGGCAAAACGCCGTACGGATCGCGGGGCCGTAGCCCTTGTACAGCTCCAATACCTGGCCGCCGTCGGCAAGGTCCGCCAAAAGGCTGCCCACGTCGTTCGCGTCCTGCACGGTGAGGAGGCGGTTCAGGTCCTCGCTGTCCGAAAGCGGGGCGTCCTCCATATTGCAGGCGGGCAGCAGATCGATCAAAGCGCCGATCAGCGACAGCGCCGCATCCTCGTTCTCCGCGGTAAAGGCGCAGGCGCCTTGGGCGTCCATGGTCTCCGCGCCGAAGAGCTGTTCGTCCGTCTTGGCGCGGCCCTTTTCGCTGTTCATCACCTGCGCGGTGTGCAGGGCGAGCAGGCCGTTCTTTTTCACCTGGATGTTGATATCGGACAGCTGGGTGATCATCGCGGCGAGACCGCGGCAGGGCCCCATCACGCAGCTGATGATCGGGCACACGCCGGACAGGCGCGCCATGGCGGACAGGATCCGCGCGTAAACGGGCATGGCGTCCATGCCGTCCTGGAGCTTGATGCCGGCGCTGTCCAGCAGGGCCACGACCGGCGCGCCGTTCATCCGCGCCATGCCCAGCACCTTGAGGATCTTCTTGGACTGGTCCTTGGTCATCGCGCCGCCGCAGGACGCGAAATCCTGGGCAAAGCAATAGACCGCCTGGCCGTTCACCGTGCCGCAGCCGGCCACCAGGTTTGCGTTCTCGCGCAGGGCGTCGATTTCCATAAAGCTGCCCGCGTCAAAAAGCTTGAGCGCTCTTTCCCGGGCGGTGCACTTTCCGTCCGCATGCTGCTTGGACACGCGTTCGGCATCGCCGTGCAGGATAGCCGCTTTTTCCTTGGCCAGGGCCTGCAGTCTTTCAGAGATTTCCATTCCTTTTCCCCCATTCTCCTTAAATTCCGGTGATGAAGGGTTTGAAACATATACCACGACTTTCCTTTTTTCCTCCGTTTTCGCCGCTTTTCGGCGGTTTCCGAGCGCAAAAAGAAAGCCTCATCCTAACCCAAGTTGAACTATTCCACGCCTGCTGCCTTTTTCCTGCCGCAAATGCAACAAAATTTCTAAACCATGGGAAGAAATAAGCCATATTTTCCGTTTTTTGGATAGAAAGACAAAAAAGTGCATCTTTCTAAACAATTTCGTAATTTTTTTGTAAAATAAATGAAAAAAGTTATTGCCAAATCCGCCTCGTTTTGGTAGAATATAAAATGAAATAAAAAAGCGGATGAAGAAAAAGAGGATCGGGTTTTCGCTTAGGAGAGAGAGGAGCGCTATCTCATGAAAAAACGTTTGATCTGCCTGGCCCTGGCGTGCGTGCTGCTTGTGTCGCTCGCGCCCTCAGCTTTCGCCGGCGCGACGCTGGATTCCTACGCGACGGGTTCGTTCAGCAGGAATTACGCGGTGTATACCGGCCCGGGCGAATACTATTACCGCGCCGCGAACGGCAAGGCATCCTACGGCGGCGGCACCGCGCGCATATACGGCGTGGACGGAGATTGGATGCTGATCGGCTATATGGTCAACAGCTCCGATTTCCGCATCGGCTATATCCCCAGGGACGCGCTGTCCGTATCGGGCAAAATCACCGGCTCGATCAACTATAACCTCAACTTTGATTATACCATCGCCTATGCGGACGATTACTGCCGGGTGACGGATGATCCGGTGATGAACCAGAAAATGTTCTATACCATCCCCGAAGGCACGCCCGTGACCGTTCTTGCCACCATGGGACGGCCCTGGACGTATATCGAGGTGGATTCGCCGAACGGGCCGATCCGCGGCTTCGTGTGGAGCATTCATCTGCGGGCGACGCCCAGGGCCAACACCAACGGCGGCGGAAACTTCCGTGCGGGCACGCCCGCGCCGACGGCCAATCGGCAGAACAACTATACCATCAACAACATCACGCCTGCCCCGACCGCAAGGCCCACCGCCGTTCCTTCCTATTCAATCAATTTCTATCACGATACCACCAAAGGCGATTGGCTGCCCAGATATCAGGAAAACCAGATCACCGGCAGCTGGCCCGTTTATTCCGGCCCGGGCGAATACTATTACCGCGCCAATAACAGCAAAGCGACCATGGGCGGCGGATACTGCCGCATCTACGGCGTGGAAAACGGCTGGGTGATGATCGGGTACGGGCTGAGCAACGGAAAATACCGCTTCGGGTATGTCAAGCAGGACGCCCTGCCGCGCGCAAACCTGAACATCCCCTACCTGGATCTGAAATATACCACGCGCCAGCTGAGGGCCGAGGCCAAGCTCACCGACGATATCGCCAAAACGCGCACGACCCTGGTCACCCTGCCCGCCGGCACGTATGTGCTCTTCCTCGGCTATGTAAGCGAAGCAAATATTACCTGGGCCTATATCGAGGTGATGGCCAACAACAGCATCATGCGCGGCTTCATCCACGCGTCAGCCCTGCAATAAACAGCGTCGGGAGGGACAAGCGATGAAAACGCCCCGGATATTCGCCTTTGCGGATGAAGCGAGCCCGATGATCGACGGGCAAATCGCCGCCCTGCTGCGCAACGGGATGCAGGGGCTGGAGATCCGCAATGTGGACGGCGAAAACATTTCCTCGATCTCCTTGGAAAAGGCCAAGGAAGTCCGCGCAAAGCTGGACGGCCATGGGCTGATCGTCTGGTCGCTCGGCAGCCCGATCGGGAAAACGGACATTGAACAGGAGAATATGGACGCCGTACTTCACAGCCTGCGCCATAGCCTGGACATCGCGCGCATCCTCGGCGCCGGAAACATCCGCATGTTTTCCTTTTATATACCCGCCGGGAAAGACCCGGCAGATTACCGCGGAAAGGTCATCGACCGGCTCGGCCGGATGACGGAGGCGGCCAGGGACAGCGGCGTTGCCCTCTGCCATGAAAACGAAAAAGGCATTTACGGCGATAACGCCGCGCGATGCCTTGATCTGCTGAGCGAAGTAAAAGAGCTTTGCGGAGTCTTCGATCCCGCGAATTTCATCCAGTGCGGCCAGGACACCTGGGAAGCCTGGGAGCTTCTGCACGGGAGGATCAAGTATCTGCACGTCAAGGACGCCCTGTTTGCGGATGGAAGCGTGGTGCCGGCGGGAAAGGGCGAGGGCCAGGTCGGAAAGATCCTGGACGCCTTCCTGCGGCAGGGCGGAAGCGAAATGACGGTTGAGCCGCACCTTCAAGTCTTCGACGGGCTCAAACAGCTCGAACGCAAGGGCGAAGAAAGCCTGATCGGCGGACATTACGCCTATCCGAACAGCGACGCCGCCTTCGACGCCGCCGGCAGCGCGCTGAAAGAGCTGCTTTCCAAGATTCAGTAACAGTATAAAATGCAACCGCCTTCCGAAAAAAATGTCGGAGGGCGGTGTTTTTTCGCGCAGCAGACAAAACGAAAGCCAATCTTCCTCGTTCCTTCCAGCAACAGCGGGAGCCAGCATTGGTTTCCTCTCTCAACTGTTTTCCGCATAAAGAGGTCCAGGAGATGAAATCTCCTGGCGCAGGGTACAGGGGCCGCGGAGGCCCCTGCCCCGTCCTCCCTAACTCATCAGTATTTCCCCCTGCCTGACACGCAGGACGCAGGCGGGGCGCGCGCCGATGAAGTCCGCCTGGTCCGTACAGGTAAGCAGGGCCTGGGCGCGGCCAATGCGGGAGATCAAGCGGCGCCGGCGGTCTGGGTCAAGCTCGCTGAGCACGTCGTCGAGCAGCAAAAGCGGCGGCTCGCCCTGCAAGGCTTCCAGCAGGTCAAAAGCCGCAAGCTTCAGCGAAAGGGCCGCGGTGCGCATCTGCCCCTGCGAGCCGTACGCTTTGAGGAGCTGCCCGCTTAACGTCAGCTCCAATTCATCCCGATGCGGGCCAAACGAAGTCGTCTGGCGGCGCTGGTCCTCCTCGCGGGAATCATGAAGGCCCCTGAGCATATCCTGCGCCGGGTCCGTGCTGGTCGCGAGCGCACCGACGTATTTGAGCGAAAACACTTCCTCCTCGCGGCCGCCGATATAATGATAATGGGTCTGCGCGCGCTTTTGCAGCTGCATGCACGCCTCCCGGCGCAAGCGGATCACGGGCGCGGCGGCGGAAGCGAGCTGTTCATCCCACGCGGACAAAGCGCGCAAGTCGCCGTTTTTGAGCAGCGCGTTGCGCTGCTTCAGCGCGCTCATATATGTTTGCAAAGCATAGAAATACGCGGTTTGCTGCTGTGAAAGCAGCATATCCAGAAAGCGGCGGCGCGCCTGCGGCCCATCCTTCACCAGCGAGAGATCCTCCGGCGAAAAGATCACGCAGGTCGCGTGGCCCATCAAATCGCCCATTCGGGACGCGGTTTTGCCGTTGACATACACGATTTTTCTGCGGCGCGCGTTCTCAAACAGGCGGACCCCCACTTCATGCTTTCCGTCATTCCGCTGCACCGTCAGCTGCACCGCCGCCGTTTCCGTACCCTGACGGATCATGTCCTTATCGTTTGCGGTCCGATGGCTGCGGCCCAGGCAGCAAAGATGAACCGCTTCCAGCAGATTCGTTTTGCCCGCGCCGTTTTCGCCCACCAGCATGGTCACGCCTTCCGGCGGGGTCAGCGTCACCTGCTTATACCCGCGGAAATCGCGCAGCCTCAATCCCGTCATGCGCATAGCCTTCCCTCCATACACGCACAGTTTGCCATATAACCGAATGAATGTCAATCGCTTCCCTTTTTTGTTTCACGTGAAACATTACCGGATAAATCCGCCACGGAAATTCCATTGTTTCACGTGAAACATTCCGTTTGCGCCATTTTTTCATGGACGGAATGGAAAAACTATGATATAATCGTATTTGATATTGAAATGCTGAATACGTTTTCCGGAAACGGTTCGTTTTTCTATTGAAAAAGGAGGGACGCGGATGAGCGATCGCGAACACCCCTTGAGCAGATGGTTTGGCGAAAGAAAGATCGTGCGCCTGATGCTGCTGGCCGCGCTGCTTGCGCTGGGCGTGATTCATTTTCAGTGGCTGATCGAAGGAGTCGCCGTGCTTTGGCGGATCGCCCGGCCGATCATCGTCGGCGGCTGCATCGCGTATATCCTGGAGATCGTCGTCAAGCGTCTGGAAAAATACTTTGCTCCAAATTCTAAGAACAAATGGATCCTGAAAAGCAGAAGATGTATCTGTATCCTGCTTGCATCCGTTCTTGTGCTTGGCATTATCGTCCTGCTCATTTTTACCGTTATTCCCGGCTTGAAGGACGCGTTCAAGGTGCTGAGCAGAGAATTGCCGAATTACTTTACGCAGTTAAAAACGTGGGCGCTGGAAAAAACGGAAACCATCCAGCCCGTGCATGATTATGTGTTGGAGCTGGAGCTTGACTGGACGTCCGTCCAGGACCGCGTCATCAATTGGGCCATGAACGGCGTCGTCAACGGCGGGTTGTTATCCTCCACGGTTTCCGTCATCAGCGCTGTCACGGGCCAGGTCGCCAATTTCCTGATTTCGGTGATCTTCGCGATCTTCCTTTTGGTCAGCAAGGCGGAGCTTCAATCCCAGTTTCTTCATGTGCTGCAAGCGTCGGTCGAGCAAAAAAAGCGTTCGATCATCCAACACGTCCTGGAAACGTCGAACCGCTGCTTCTCCGGCTTCATCGTAGGCCAGACGCTCAACGGCCTGATCCTGGGCATCCTTACCTGGCTGGGCATGCGCATCTTCGGGATGCCGTACGCGCTGATGGTCGGCGTGCTGAGCGGCACCGCCTCCCTGATCCCCATTATCGGCGGATATATCGGCGCAGCGCTGGGCACCTTCCTGGTGTTCACCCAGAACCCGTCGCTGGCGCTTTGGTTCCTGCTTTTCATTGTCGTATTGCAGAATATCCAGGGGAACCTTTTGTATCCGCGCCTGGTCGGCAATTCCGTGGGCCTGCCCGGCATCTGGGTGCTGGCCGCGGTTTCCGTCGGCGGCGGCCTCGGCGGTATCGGCGGCATGCTGATTGCCGTTCCGATGACGGCGACCGGCTACGCCCTGCTGAAAGAATGGGTGCAAAAAAGAAACGCTTCCGAGCCGGACGGGGAATTGCCCGCGCCGCAGGAAGCGTCCAAAGCGCCGCCCACCAAAGCGGCAAAGAAATAACGATGTGGTCCGGATCTACGGAAACCCTTCTGCCCCCGCAGCCCGGGGGCGATTTTTATGGCTGATAGCCTCGGGGATACACGCCGTCCAGGTTATCGGGCGAGCGATAAATACGAAGGCCGGGGGATTTGGAGATCTTGCTCAGGTTGGTGGTGTTCAGCCCGGCGCCGTAAAACCCGTGACGGATCGAAAGCTTGTTATAATTCGCGCCGCACACCTGAATGAAGATCACCTGGTCGTCCAGCACTTCGTACACCACGGCGCTGTGCTGCCGCGTGCCCTCCGCGGTCTCATAGCAGATCCGGATGATGTCGCCAGGCTTTAAGCCTTTCGCCTCGTATACCGAGGAAAAAACCGGCCAATGCCCGTGCGGATTCCGATCGCCGGAGAGAAGATAGCCGATGAACTGCGCGAAGCCGAAGCATTCGCCCCATCCATCGGAATTGGGGATCGGCGCGTAAACCTTGTCCAGGTTCCATCGGCAGCCGTACCAGCCAACGCTTGGCCTGAAGGCGCTGCCCAGTATACGCTTCGTGGTCTCCGTCCAGCCGGGAACGTTTTCATGCCCCCGATAATCCTGCGTTACATCCGCCCGCGTCACCCAGAACCAGCCGTCGTTCAGGTCGTATTCCTCTAAGATGGCCTGCAGGTTTTCCGTGGTGTATTCGCCCTGAAAACGCGTATCCTCGAACGTGCCGACCGATGCGAGCGCCGCAGGACAGCACGTCGTCAGCAGATAAACGCACGCCAAAAACAAAAAAAAGAAGCTCTTTTTCATTGCCGCTTTCCCGCATGCTCCTTTTGATGAGAGCCGCGTTCCTTCCGCCCCTCGATTGTTTCCTCAATATCCCTGAATATACTTAAGCTCCCTTTGGCGTCCCTCCCGAAAGAGGAACGCGCAAAGGGAACTTTCGCAGCAAATTGAGAGGAATATCAAAATGCAACTATATTGTAGCACAAGCGGTCTATAATAGAAATAGAAAGAATGTGAACAATTTATAAAATAAGAGATCAAGCCTTGTAACATCATCTTTCAATATTGACTTGAAAAATTAAGAAATATTCCGTTTGGCCATTTTACCCGTCTTTTCTGGCATTTTTCTCTCAAAAAACAGACAGGCGAACCGCGCGGTGCGTCTTTTTCTGTCCCCTATGCGTTTTTCGCAGAAGAGAGAAATAGTATTCGCGATGTTTTCGGAACAAATGTTCTCTGCTATATTGGTATATATCTATTCATGCATAAACATATACAATGAGCTCCAGAGAACGCCTTGTGTTCCGTTTCTTCCGCCATGATTCATAACAGAATACAGATCGTCTTTTTTCCGTTTTACCGCGTGGGCGCTGTTGTAAATCGGGCCCGGATATGGTATGATAAGACGTATTTTTTTCGAGCATTCAACGCGAATGGGGGGACGAAGGATTTATGGACATGAAACAGCGCATTGCTGATCTGGCGGGAGAGATGATTTCAGGCGCGTTCCCGGATGCACAGGGCCTGCCGGAGGATCTTGCTTCCTTATTGGAGGTGCCGCCCGACCCCGCGATGGGGGATTACGCGTTCCCCTGCTTTAAGCTGAGCAAAGCGCTGCGCATGGGCCCGCCCATGATCGCCAAGAAGCTGTCCGAATCCGTGCAGCGGCCCGAGATCGCCCGGGTTGAATGCGTGGGCGGCTATCTGAACTTCTTTTTCAACCGGGAAAACTTCGCCCGGGAAATGCTTTCCGCCATCATGAAGGCCCCGGAAAAATGGGGAAGCAGCGAGGATGGGAAGGGCAAGACCGCGTGCGTGGAGTATTCCAGCATCAACATTGCCAAGCGCTTCCATCTGGGCCACCTTTCCACCACCGTGATCGGCAACAGCTTAAAGCGCATCTATGATTTCCAGGGCTGGAAGACCGTGTCCATCAACCATCTGGGCGACTGGGGCACGCAGTTCGGCAAAATGATCTGCGCCTACAAGCGCTGGGGCGATAAGGAAACCGTGGAGGCGGGCGGCGTGGACGAAATGACGCGCCTTTACGTCCGCTTTGGGGTCGAGGCCAAGCAAAACCCCGCGCTCGAGGACGAGGCCCGCGCCTGGTTCAAAAAGATCGAGGACGGCGACGAGGAAGCGCTGGAAATCTTCCATTGGTTCAAGGATGTGACGCTGCGCGACGCCATGAAGGTGTACGATACCCTGGACGTGCATTTTGACAGCTACGCCGGCGAAAGCTTTTACAACGATAAAATGGGCCGGATCATCGACGAGCTTAACGAAAAAGGGCTGCTCAAGGACTCCGACGGCGCCAAGATCGTCGATCTGGAAGAATACGGCATGCCGCCCTGCCTGATCCTGAAATCCGACGGCGCCACCCTCTACGCCACCCGCGATCTGGCCGCGGCCGTTTACCGCAAGGAAACCTACCATTTCGATACCAGCCTGTACGTGGTGGCCTATCAGCAGGATCTGCACTTCAAGCAGATTTTCAAGGTGCTGGAGCTGATGGGCTATGATTGGGCCAAGGACCAGTGCAAGCACGTGGCCTTCGGCATGGTGTCCTATGAAGGCACGGCCATGGCGACGCGGGCCGGGCACGTGGTGCTGCTGGACGAGCTGCTCTCCCGCGCGCAGGAAAAGGCCCTGGCCATCATCAACGAGAAATCCCCCAACCTGCAAAATAAAGAAGAGGTGGCGCGGCAGGTCGGCGTCGGCGCGGTGGTATACGCGACGCTGCAAAACAACCGCATCAAGGACATCGATTTCTGGTGGGATCGGGCGCTGAATTTTGACGGCGAAACCGGGCCGTACGTGCAGTACACGTTCGCGCGCTGCTGCTCGGTGCTGCGCAAGGCCCCGGCAATCACCGCCGCGCCGGCTTATTCCGCGCTGACCGACGACGAAGCCCAGGCGCTGCTGCGGCTCCTTTCCCGGTTCCCGGAGGCGGTCGCGGAAGCGTGCCTGCGCAACGAGCCTTCCATGGTCACCCGCGCCACCACGGAAATCGCCAAGGCGTACAACAAATATTATTACGAGCACCGCATTTTGGACGAGGATGAAAGCGCCGCCGCCGCGCGCCTGCTTCTGACCGACGCGGCACGAAACGTCATCAAAACGGGGCTGTACCTGATCGGCCTTTCCGCGCCGGAGCGTATGTAACCCTTTGTCCGGGCGCAACATATACCGAGGATAGGCATCTTTCGGAAAGAACGGATTTTTTCTTTGATCCCTGACCATCCGATAAGGAGGAAGCGGCATGAAATTTACGAAAATGCATGGCATCGGCAACGATTATATCTACGTGAACTGCTTTGAAGAGGTGGTCACGGAGCCGGAAAGGCTCGCCCTGGTGATGTCCAAGCCGCATTTCGGCTGCGGCGCGGATGGGCTGATCCTGATCGAGCCCAGCGATTCCGCGGATTTCGGCATGCGCATCTTCAATTCCGACGGCAGCGAGGCCGGCATGTGCGGCAACGGCATCCGCTGCGTGGGCAAATATGTTTACGAGCGCGGCATGACCGACAAAACCGAGCTCACCATCGCCACCAAGGGCGGCTTTAAGCGGATCAGCCTGCAATTGGAGGATAACAAGGTGAGCCGCGTCAAGGTCGATATGGGCACGCCGGAGCTCAACCCCAAGCTGATCCCCGTCGATCTGCCCGGCGAGATCGTGCTGCGGCACCGCCTGCAGATCATGGGCCAAACCTGGTTCATCACCTGCGTCAATATGGGCAACCCGCACGCCGTCCTGTTCGTGCGCGATCCCGAGGTGATCGATCTGCCCACCATCGGCTCCATGATCGAGCATCATCCCCTGTTCCCGCGCCGTACGAATGTGGAATTCGTGCGGGTGATCGACCGGGGCATCCTGCAAATGCGCGTGTGGGAACGCGGCGCCGGCGAAACGCTGGCCTGCGGCACCGGGGCCTGCGCGTCTTTGGTTGCCGCCGTGCTCGCGGGCCTGAGCGACCGGACCGTGCAGATGAAGCTCTCCGGCGGCAACCTGCAGCTGCATTGGGACGCCGAGGATAACCACGTGTACCAGACCGGCCCCGCCGCGTTCGTATACGACGGCGAATGGCTGGGAGACTGATCCTATTCTTCAGCCTGCGCTGCATGGTACGAATGAAGGGCCGATGCACCATCCTTTCCTCATTATAACGATTTCCAAGAGAAACGGGATCTGGAGGTTTACATGAAGATCAACACGTCCCTCGCGTCGCTGCCTGCCGGTTATTTGTTTGCCGAAGTCGCCAAGCGCGTCAAAACGTTTTCCGAAAACAACCCGGACGCGGACATCCTGCGCCTGGGCATCGGGGATGTGACGCGCCCCCTGGTTCCCGCGGTGGTGGAAGCGCTGAAGGCCGCCGCCGAAGAAATGGGCACCCCCGAGGGCTTTCACGGCTACGGCCCGGATTTCGGGTATGATTTCCTGATCGACGCCATCATCGCCGGCGATTATCGCTCCCGGGGCGTGGACGTCGGCCGGGACGAGGTCTTCATTTCGGACGGCGCGAAATCCGACGTCGGCAACCTGCAGGAGCTGTTCGGCCCGGACGCCCTGATCGCGGTGACCGATCCGGTGTATCCGGTCTACGTGGATTCCAACGCGATGGCGGGCCGCCTGGGTGCGTACGAAAACGGCAAATGGACGAACCTGACGTATCTGCCCTGCAACCGGGAAAACGGCTTCATGCCGCCGCTTCCGGATAAAAAGGCGGACGTCCTTTATCTGTGCTATCCCAACAACCCGACCGGCACGGTATTGACCAAGGATCAATTGCGCGTGTTCGTGGACTGGGCGCTCAAAAACAGCGCGCTGATCGTATACGACGCGGCGTACAAGGCCTTTATCTCCGATCCCGCGATCCCGCGCAGTATTTACGAGATCCCCGGCGCGAAGGAATGCGCGATCGAATGCTGCTCCTTCTCCAAGACCGCCGGCTTTACCGGCACCCGCTGCGCCTACACCGTCGTGCCCAAGGCCGTCGTTTATGACGGCGTGCCGCTGAACCGCATCTGGGGCCGCCGGCAGGCCACCAAATTCAACGGCGTTTCCTATATCACCCAGCGCGCCGCCGCGGCGGTTTATACCGAAGCGGGCCGGCGGCAGACCCAGGAAACCATTGCCTATTACCGGGAAAACGCCCGCGTGATCCGCGAGGGCCTGCAAAGCGCGGGCGTGGCCGTCTTCGGCGGCGTGCACGCGCCGTATATCTGGATGAAGACGCCAAGCGATATGAAAAGCTGGGATTTCTTCGATCTCCTGCTCACGAAGGCGCACGTCGTTGGCACCCCGGGCGAGGGCTTCGGCCCCAGCGGCGAGGGCTATTTCCGGTTAACCGCCTTCAATACGCATGAAAAGACGAAGGAAGCGGTGCAGCGGATCATCCGCGCATTGTAATATATTGTAGATTCTCCCTGTCATTCCTGTCGTCCATCAACCGCTGTTCCCTATAAGGAGAAATATACAGACGAAAAAAATGTTTGTACTTCTTTTGTGTGTCCTGCTGCTGACGTGTATGAGCGCCGTTGGGGAAACAGATCCGCAGTCGCTCTATGATCAGGGCAAGGAAGCGTATGAGCAGGAGGATGATGCCGCGGCCTACGAGAGCTTTCTTTCCGCGGCCGAAGGCGGGCTGGCACAGGCGCAGCAAATGCTCGGCGAATTATACTTCAATGACAACGGCACAGCGCAGTCCTTAGAAAAAGCCGCGGAATGTTTACGTCTCGCGGCGGACCAGGGTAATCCCGATGCCCAAATCGTCCTGGAAGAGCTGGGGCTCGGCATAGAATAATCAGGGCAGAACAATCAAACGCACAAATACAATGCTCATTGAAAGAGAGGACTTCCATATGGTACGCGCAATCGTGGGCGCCAATTGGGGCGACGAAGGCAAGGGCAAGATCACGGACATGCTGGCGGAAAACAGCGATATCGTCATCCGTTTTCAGGGCGGGGCCAACGCGGGCCACACCATCATCAACAATTATGGGAAGTTTGCCCTGCATCTTTTGCCCTCCGGCGCCTGTCACGGCCACGTGACCAATGTGATCGGCCCGGGCGTGGCGCTGGATATCGAAGCGCTGCTGGCCGAGATCCAGCAGCTGACGGACCGGGGCGTGCCCGCGCCGAAGCTTTTGATTTCGGACCGCGCGCAGGTCTTGATGCAGTATCATGTGGATTTTGACTGCTACGAGGAAGAGCGCCTGGGCAAAAAGTCCTTTGGCTCCACCAAGAGCGGCATCGCGCCGTTCTATGGCGATAAGTACATGAAGATCGGCGTGCAGCTGTGCCAGATGATGGACAGGGACATCCTGCGCGCGCGCCTGGAAAACGCGGCCAAGCTCAAAAACGCGATGCTCGAAAACTTGTATCATAAGCCGCTTTTGAACGTGGACGAGCTGACCGAAAAATACTGGGCGCTGGCCCAAAGGATCAGCCCCATGGTGGGCGACGTCGCGCAGTTTTTGCATCAGGCGGTCAAGGACGGCAAGCGTATCCTGCTGGAAGGCCAGCTGGGCACCCTGCGCGATCCCGACCACGGCATTTTCCCGTTCACCACTTCCTCCTCGCCCCTGGCGGGCTTCGGCGCGGTGGGCGCCGGCCTTCCGCTGACCGCGTTTGAGCAGGTGATCGCCGTGACGAAGGCGTATTCCTCCTGCGTGGGCGCGGGCCCCTTCGCCACGGAGCTGTTCGGCGACGAAGCCGAGGAGCTGCGCCGCCGCGGCGGCGACGCGGGCGAATACGGCGCGAAAACGGGCCGGCCCCGGCGCGTGGGCTGGTTTGACGCGGTGGCCACCCGCTACGGCTGCATGGTGCAGGGCGCGACCGACTGCGTCATGACCAACCTGGATGTGCTCAGCTATCTGGACGAGATCCAGGTGTGCGTGGCGTATGAGATCGACGGCAAGGAAGTGAAAAACTTCCCCGTCACCCCCCTTGTCGAAAAGGCCAGGCCCGTTTATGTGACCCTGCCCGGCTGGAAAACCGATATCCGCGGCATCACCAAATATGAAGATCTTCCGGATAATTGCCGGAAATATGTGGAATTCATCGAAAAGGAAATCGACTGCCCCCTGACCATGCTTTCCAACGGCCCCAAACGCGAGGAAATCATTTACCGGTAAAGCTTTTCCGGAGGGTCCGCCCTCCGGTTTCTTGACGAACAAGCAAAGGAGATAGAAACATGGAACGTCCCAATGCGTGGAAGCAGTATGACGAAACAGCCCTTGCCCGGGTGGAGGCCGCGGCGGAGCGGTACAAGAAATACCTGGACGCGGGCAAGACCGAGCGCGAATGCGCCGAGGAAGCGGTGCGCATCGCGGAGGCTGCCGGTTACCGGAGCCTGGAGGAAGCGGTCAGGGAGGGCAGGCGGCTAAAGCCCGGCGACAGGCTCTATCAGGTGCAGATGAATAAGGCCGTGATGCTGTTCCATCTGGGGAAAGCGCCGCTGGAAGACGGCATGAACATCGTCGGCGCGCACATCGATTCCCCGCGCATCGATATCAAGCAGAATCCCTTCTATGAAGAGGCCGATTTCGCCTACGCGGATACGCACTATTACGGCGGCATCAAAAAATACCAGTGGGTGGCCCGCGCGCTGGCCCTGCACGGCGTGGTGATGAAGAAGGACGGCGCCAAGGTCACGATCGTGATCGGCGAGGACGACAGTGATCCGGTGGTCGGCATTTCCGATCTGCTGATCCATCTGAGCCAGGAACAGATGGGCAAAAAGATGTCCGAAGGTATCACCGGTGAAGGGCTGGATATCATGCTGGCGGGCATGCCCTTAAAAGACGCGGAAAACGACGCGGTGCTCGGAACGCTGCTTAAGATCCTCAAGGAGAAGTACGGCCTGGAGGAGGAAGACCTGCTTTCCGCCGAGATCGAGGCCGTGCCCGCGGGCCGCGCCCGGGATTACGGGCTGGACCGCAGCATGATCCTCGGCTATGGCCACGACGATCGCGTTTGCGCTTATGCGGAACTGGAAGCCATGCTGCAGTTGCCGGATATTCCGGAATATACCTGCTGCTGCCTGCTGGCGGATAAAGAGGAAATCGGCTCCGTCGGCGCGACAGGCATGCGCGCGCGGTATTTTGAAAACACGGTGGCGGAGCTTTTGGCCCTTTTAACCGGCAAGGAAAGCGATCTGGCCCTGCGCCGCGCCCTGTCCCGCAGCCGGATGCTCTCCTGTGACGTGAGCGCGGGGTTCGATCCGCTCTACGCCTCCGCCTTTGAAAAGAAGAATTCCGCCTTCCTGGGCCGCGGCGTGTGCTATAACAAATTCACCGGCTCCCGCGGAAAAAGCGGCTCTAACGATGCGAACGCCGAATTCCTGGGCCGCGTGCGCAAGGTGATGGACGAACATCAGATTTGCTGGCAGACGGCGGAGCTGGGCAAGGTGGACGTGGGCGGCGGAGGCACCATCGCCTATATCTGCGCGCTCTATGGCATGGAAGTCGTCGACAGCGGCGTGCCCGTCCTCTCCATGCACGCTCCGCAGGAAATCATCAGCAAGGCCGATCTTTACGAAGCCATCCGCGCCTACGCCGCGTTCCTGCAGGATATGAAATGAATTCCGGATACGGCCCGCCCTCCTGGAATTTTCTTGAAAATTTGGGCTTGAACATTGATTTATGTTGACAGATATGCTATAATTATGGAGAGCCTGGAGAAGCACTTTTTTGAGTTTGCCATTTTACACCGGCTTGGATTTGGGAGAAGAGGCTCGGCCGCCATCGCAGCGGACGCTTTCGGACGCCGTAAAAATTTTACGCGCGGGGTCGGACGCGGACGAAAGCGGATAGAAGAAGAGGGATGAAATATACATGTCCAATCATAAGATCCGGTGGACGCTGGTATTCTATGATCTGCTGCTTTATTTGTTCAGCGCGTTTTTTATCATGGTTATTTATCCCAGCTCCATCGATCACCTGACCACGGAAATGGTGATCTATTATATTGCGGCTGGCTGTGTCTGCCTGTTCATTCCCCGTTTCATCCTAAAAATATACGAGCAGATCTGGCGTTACGCGGGACCGTCGAACTATATGCGTTTGCTGCTGTCGGACGCGGCGGCCGGCCTCCTGTTTCTCATTTCCCGCCGTATTCTGCCCGGCAACGTCACGTTTGTCCGTTCCGTCTCTTTGTTCTGTCTCAACCTTCTTTTGTGCATCGCCGTGCGTTTGCTGTACCAGTGGGTCTATCAGCACAGGATGAGCGCAAAGCCGATCGCAAAAAGCCTGTCCAAAGTATTGGGGCTCGTAGCCGGCGTTTCCTTCGGGACAGACGAGATCAAAAAAGAAAACCGGATCAGGATCGCCATCGTGGGCGCGGGCAGCGTCGGCGCGATGCTGGCCGAAGAACTGCAGCAAAACCCCAAAGCAACGTACGATCCCGTCTGCTTTGTGGATATCGATAAGGAAAAGGTGGGCCGCACGCTCTTTAACGTGCCGGTCCTGGCAAACGATGAAAACTTGAATAATAAGCTCCACGCCCTGTCGGTGCAGGAAGTGGTGTTCGCCCTGCCCAACGCGGACGGCGAGCGCCGGGCGGAGCTATATCAAAAATACAAGGCGTTCGGCTTCAAGATCAAGGTTTACGATTTCCCCACGCTCAATACCGACGAGGGCGGCAAGCGCCAAATCCACGATTTCAATATCGAGGATCTGCTGTTCCGCAGCGCCGCCAGCTTCCTGAGCGAGGAAACCAAAAGCTGGTACGAGGGAAAGAGCGTGCTCATCACCGGCGGCGGCGGCTCCATCGGATCGGAGCTGGCGCGCCAGGTCGCCCGGTGCAGGCCCTCCCGGCTGGTGCTCCTGGACGTGTATGAAAACGGGGCGTACGATATCCAGCAGGAACTGCATATGCGCTACGGCGACGGGCTTAACCTCCGCGTGGAGATTGCCAGCGCGTGCGATCAAGACATGATGGAAAAGATTTTCCGCGACCATACCCCCGATATCGTGTTCCATGCCGCCGCGCATAAGCATGTGCCGCTGATGGAGCGCAACGTGTGCGAAGCGATCAGCAACAACGTGTTCGGCACGCTCAACGTGGTGGAGGCCTGCGAAAAATACAAGGTGAAGCGCTTCATCATGATCAGCACCGATAAGGCCGTGAACCCCACCAACGTCATGGGCGCGACCAAGCGTATGTGCGAAATGATCGTGCAGAGCAAAAACGGCTCCTCAACCTCCTTTTCCGCCACCCGGTTTGGCAATGTGCTGGGAAGCAACGGCTCCGTGATCCCCCTGTTCAAACGCCAGATCGCCAACGGCGGCCCTGTAACTTTGACGGATAAACGCATCATCCGCTACTTTATGACCATTCCCGAGGCCAGCCAGCTGGTGATGACGAGCGGGGCCATGGCCGGCAACGGCGAATTGTACGTGCTGGATATGGGAAAGCCCGTCAAGATCCTGGAGCTGGCGGAAAACATGATCCGCCTGAGCGGCCTGGAGCCCTATAAGGATATCCAGATCATCGAAACCGGCCTGCGCCCCGGCGAAAAGCTGTATGAGGAATTGCTCATCAAATCCGAGGAGCTGGGCAAGACCGCGAACAAGATGATTTTTGTGGAAAAGGACCACCCCCTGAGCGAGCAGGAGATCAACGAAAAGCTGGATATCCTCCGGCAGGCCCTCCTGACCCAGAGCAACCGCGCAGCGAAAAAAGCGCTCATGCAGGTGGTGCCCACCTTCCATACCCCGCAGGAAGTCAACGAAAAAGCGCTCGATGCGGAGGAAATGCGCATCGCCGTCGGCGAATAATCCGTGTATTTCCTCCCCGCCGGCCGTCGGCGCCGGCGGCTGTTTCCGTGAAAAGGCAGATAAGCAAAAGGAACCCGCCTGTTCATCAAGCGAGGTCCCTTTTTTTGTTTTCCCCGCGGTTATCCGAATTTCTTCTCCAGTTCCTCGTATTTCTCGTGGGTGATCAGCGCGTCGTGATCCGTGCCCTCCAGCTGCACCACGTAGGTCCAGCGGCCATAGGGCGTGATGTTGCGGATATGGCGCAGGTTGATGATGTAGCTTTTATGGCAACGGAAGAAGATTTCCGGATCGAGGCGCGCTTCGGTTTCGGACAGGTTTTCGCTCAGCACGTAACGGCCGCCGTTTTCGGTGTAGATCACGGTGGCGCGCTCCTCGCGCTGCACCAAGAGGATATCCTCCACGCTGACGAAGGTAACGCCCTCCTTATGCCGCAGCATGAGACGTCCGGCGCTGCTGGCGGAGGCGGGCTTGGGCGAAGGGGTCAGGGGCGAGAGGCGCACGCGGTGCAGCCGATCGTAAATGCGGGAAAGCGTCTGCTCCAGCCGGTCCAGCTTGAAGGGCTTCACCAGGTAGTCAAAGGCGTACACCTCAAAGGCCTCGCCCATGTACTCCTCGTGGCCGGTGGCGAAGATCAGGATGCAGGCGGGGTTTTGATCCTGAATCAAATGGGCGCATTCCACGCCGGTCTTGCCCGGCATATCCACGTCCAGAAACACCACCTGCGGGTTCAGTTTATCGTACAGGGTCATGGTCTCGTCGCCGGTGACGGCTTCCCCGATCACGAAGAAGCCGTCTGTGCCCTGTATTTTTTTGCGCAGGATCAGGCGCATGCCGGGATCGTCATCGGCGATCAGGACGGAAATCAGATCCCTGTCATTCATGCGTGCTTTCCTCCAAAGCGGCGGACCGGACGGCGGCCCAGCACCTCGCTGAAGATGACGCCCTGCAAAAGCATCCGGGCCCTTTCCGCATCCTCCGCATTCCCTGCGGGCAGCAATTCTTCGTCAGGCGTTTCCTTCGGGCCTTCCAGCATATAATCGTGGCAGCAATCCATGCCCTCGGTGCCCATGCCCTCCAGGCCCATGACAGGCTCGTGCATGTGCGCTTCAAAGGGCTTGGCTTCGTGCTCCGCGGCGGTATTGCGCGGCGCGGGGGAGGAAGCCTTTTGCTTCGGGGCAGCCTGAACGGGGGCAGGGGCCTTCGTCCGCTGCTGCGCGGCGTTCGCCTTCATCTGGGCAGCGTTCGCCTGCTGGCTGTTTTGCTGCTTCCTTTTCTTCGCGTTCTTGGAGAGAGAGCCGATGAAGGCAGCGATTATCCAGAAAATCAGGAGCGGCAGAAAACCTTCCATGGGACTCCTCCTTTCCGATCAGATCGGGAAGGGAACGCGCCCTGCGTTCCCTTCCCGGGATAAGAGAATCACTTCTTCCCGTCCAGGGGCTTTGCGATGTCCTGGTTGGGCGTGGCGGCCTTGGCGATGCCGGAACGCATTTCGGTATCGGCGATGGTGTTCTGCATCTGGTAGTAATCCATCACGCCCAGCTTGCCTTCGCGCAGGGCTTCGGCCATCGCCAGGGGCACCTTGGCCTCGGCTTCGACCACCTTGGCGCGCATTTCCTGAACGGCGGCTTTCATTTCCTGCTCGTGGGCGACGGCCATGGCGCGGCGCTCTTCGGCCTTGGCCTGGGCGATGCGGCGGTCGGCCTCGGCCTGGTCCATCTGCAGCTGCGCGCCGATGTTGCGGCCGACGTCGATATCCGCGATATCGATGGAGAGGATCTCATACGCGGTGCCCTTGTCCAGGCCCTTTTCCAGCACGGTCTGGGAGATGGAATCGGGGTTTTCGAGCACGGCCTTGTGGGTGGTGGAGGAACCGATGGTGGTTACGATGCCTTCGCCGACGCGGGCGATGATGGTTTCTTCGCCGGCGCCGCCGACCAGGCGTTCAATGTTCGTGCGCACGGTGACCCGCGCCTTGGCGCGCAGCTCGATGCCGTCCTGGGCGATGGCGGCCACGGGCGGGGTCTCAATGACCTTGGGCAGAACGCTCATCTGCACGGCCTGGAGCACGTCGCGGCCGGCCAGGTCGATGGCGCAGGCGGTGGTGAAGGAGAGGTTGATGCTGGCCTGCTTGGCGGAAATCAGGGCGTTGATGACGCGCTCCACATTACCGCCGGCCAGGAAGTGGGTTTCCAGCATGTCCGTGGTCACGTCCAGGCCGGCCTTGCGGGCCTTGATGTACGCGTTCACGATCTTCTGGGGAGAAATGCGGCGGAACCGCATGCCGACCAGGGAGCTGATCTTGACCGGCGCGCCGCTGGCCCGGGCGTTGATCCACAGCCCCAGGGGCACATAGCGGAAGAACACGATCGCCAGGATCAGCACGACCGCGGCGATGACGATCGCCAGAACGAAAGAACCGTTAGCATAGTACGACGCTGCCGCGCCAAGCATAATGCTGTTCATGAAAAAGCCTCCTTTTGCTTGTCGATGGGAATGATCGTGTGAATCAGCCTTTGATTTCCCGGACGATGAGTTTGGTGCCGTCCACCTTTTCCACCCGGACATGAACGCCCTTGGGCATATACCCGCCTTCGGTGATGACGTTCAACCGGACGCCGTCAAATTCCGCGAACCCCACGGGGTTGAGCACCGTGGTGGTCTCGCCTTCCTTGCCCAGCAGCGCGTCCGTTTCCTCATGCTCCACGGGAGCCACCGTGTCCCTGAGGAACAGCGCAGACCGGGAAAGCTTGCCGTTGGCGGCGGATTTGATGGATACCGAGATGGATATCCCCGCCAGTGCCAGGGCGATCAGGGTGACCGCCAGGCCCGCTACCGCGCCGTAGGTGGTCCAGGTAATGATCACGCCTGTGACGATGAGCACCAGGCCCGAAATGCCCGGCAGCCCGAACCCGGGCATGAATACCTCAACCACCAGCAGGGCGATACCGGAAATCAGGCACAGTATCAGCGGAAGATTCGTGATAATGGCTTGCAATACTGTTTCCATTTCTCCGCGCTCCTTTCCTGCTTCGTTGTGCGCTTATTTTACCATGCCCCGCCAAAGGAAAAAAGGGCTTTTGCCTGAAAACATCATTTTCGCGTCTCAAATGTCACGGCATGAAAATGTTTTTCTCCTGTTTTTTTGCGCCCCCGCTTGACAAACGGAAGGGTCGATGATAAACTTTCGTTAATTTCATAGCAAAGGCAATGACGAAGACGGCGGGGAAAACGCGGCTTTCAGAGAGCCGGGGCAGCTGAAAACCGGCAGCAGGCGCTTCCCAATCGCCCATCCCTTCCGAGCCGAAGCGGTGAACCCCCGCCGGGCAGTAATCGTCTTCCGTGAGGCCGCGTCAGGGCACGGGGTTTGGAACACGAACCCAACGAGCGGCGCGATATACGCGCAATTTGAGTGGTACCGCGAGCTGAACGCATCATCAGCCCGTCTCAAAGCAAAAACGACTTTGGGACGGGTTTTTCTTTCGCGGCAGCCGTCCCCAAAAGAAACGGAGGAAACGCCCATGGATGTAACCCAGGCCCAGCACATCCCCGATCAGGTACGCGAGGTTGCGGCCCGTATCCGCGATCTGAGGGAAATCAGCGGCTATTCCGTTGCGGAAATGGCCCGGATGACCGATGTGACGGAGGAGATGTATCTGGCGTACGAAAACGCGCGGATGGATCTGCCCTTTACGTTCCTGCACAAGTGCGCCATGACCTTCAAGGTGGACATGATCGACCTGATGGAAGGCCGCAGCGCCTCCCTGTCCTCCTACAACATCACGCGCAAGGGCGCGGCGGAAGTGACGGCGCAGGAAGACGGCATCGATATCCGCAACCTGGCCCCCATGTTCCGCAAAAAGATTTCGGAGCCGTATTTCGTCCGCTATACCTACGATCCCGCCCTGCAGGACAAGCCCATCCACACCACCACGCACTCCGGCCAGGAATTTGACTATATCCTCTCCGGCGCGCTCAAGATCCAGGTGGGCCACAACATCGAGCTTTTGCGCGAGGGCGATTCCATTTATTATGATTCGTCCACGCCGCACGGCATGATCGCCGCCGAGGGCGGGGACTGCGTGTTCCTGGCCGTGGTGCTGCCCGGCGAAGAGGCCGAGGAGCGCCAGGTGATGCAGACCATCAAGGCCAACCGCCAGTCCGCCCAGGAGCATTTCATTTACGAAAAATTCGCCAGGCCCGTGGAGGACGAAACCGGCGCTTTGCAGTCCATTTCCTTCCAGAACCTGGATACCTTCAATTTCGCCTTCGACGTGGTGGACGCCCTGGCCGATACCAAGCCCGAAGCCCTGGCCATGCTGCACCTGGACGAAAACAGGCGGGAGCGCCGCTTCACCTTCCTGGACATGAAAAAGCAGTCCAACCGCGCGGCGAATTATTTCCGCTCCCTGGGCATCAAGAAGGGCGACAAGGTGCTGGTGGTGCTGCGCCGGCAATACCATTTCTGGCTTTCGATGATGGCGCTTTGCAAGATCGGGGCCATCGCCATCCCGGCGACCGACCAGCTCCTGGCCCACGATTACGAATACCGCTTCAACAAGGCGGAGGTCACCGCCATCCTGTGCACGGCGCACGGCAAGGCCGCCGAGCACGTGGAGGAGGCCCTGCCCGTGAGCCCCACGGTGCGGCTAAAGATCCTGTGCGGGGCCGCCCGCGAGGGCTGGCACGATTTTGACGCCGAGTACGCGCGTTTCTCCTCCCGTTTCCCGCGGGAAAAGGACGCGGCCTGCGGCAAGGATCCCATGGTCATGTTCTTCACCTCCGGCACCACCGGCTATCCCAAGCTGGTGGCCCACGCCCACACCTATCCCATGGGCCACTTCATCACCGCCAAATACTGGCACTGCGTGGAGCCGGGCCGCCTGCACCTGACCATTTCCGATACCGGCTGGGGCAAGGCGCTGTGGGGCAAGCTGTACGGCCAATGGCTGTGCGAGGCGGCGGTATTCGCCTACGATTTCGACCGCTTCCATGCCGAAGACATCCTGCCCCTGTTCAAGCAGTACCAAATCGCCACCTTCTGCGCGCCGCCCACCATGCTGCGCATGCTCATCAAGGAGGACCTGGGCAAGTACGATCTTTCCTCCATCCATCATGCCACCGTGGCCGGCGAAGCGCTCAACCCGGAGGTGTTCTATCAGTTTCAGAAGGCCACGGGCCTGTCCCTCATGGAGGGCTTCGGCCAGACCGAAACCACCCTGTCCATCGGCAACCTCGTGGGCATGACGCCGAAGGTCGGCTCCATGGGCAAGCCCAGCCCGCTCTTTGACGTGGACCTGGTCGACCCGAACGGCAACCCCGTCCCCGTCGGCGAAACGGGCGAGATCGTCATCCGCCTGGGCGAAGGCAAGCCCGCCTGCGGATTGTACCTGGGCTACGTCGGCATCGAGGACGACCATCCCGACGGCCTTTACCACACCGGCGACACCGCCTGGCGCGATGAGGACGGCTTCTTCTGGTATGTGGGCCGCGTGGACGACCTCATCAAATCCTCCGGCTACCGCATCGGCCCGTTCGAGATCGAGTCCGTCATCATGGAGCTGCCCTTCGTGCTGGAGTGCGGCGTTTCCGCGGCGCCCGATCCCGTGCGCGGCCAGGTCGTCAAGGCCAGCATCGTGCTCGTCAAGGGCAAGGAACCCACCGAAGAACTCAAAAAAGAAATCCAGAACTACGTCAAGCAGCGCACCGCGCCCTATAAATACCCCCGCATCGTGGTCTTCCGCGACGAGCTGCCCAAGACCATCAGCGGCAAGATCCAGAGGAATCTGCTGTAACGAACGAAGTCATTGAATGATCTGTCGATTTTGTCCGATTTCTACCCCTTGACAACCCGGCCTGAAACCGTTAAGATAAAAGGCACATGCCGGGAAAGGGAGAGTACCGCTTTGGAACGCCCAAAGAGAGCCGCGGAAGGTGAAAGGCGGCGGCGGAAAGAAGCGGGAACATGGCCCTGGAGCATGCGCGGGCAAGCACGTTCAGCCCGCGCCGGGCAGCGCCGATATCCGCCGCAATGAAGGCGCGTTTTAGAGCCATCCTAAAGCGCGTGAAACCAGGGTGGTACCGCGTAGATGATTACGCCCCTGCATCGACCGTCGATGCGGGGGCTTTTCCTTGCCGCCGCATCTGTAAGAAAGGAGCTGATCCCTTTGAGCGAACAGAAAAAAACCTACTACATCACCACGCCCATCTACTACCCCTCGGGCAACATGCACATCGGCCACACCTACACCACCGTGGCCGCCGATACCATGACCCGCTTCAAGCGCCTCACCGGCTATGACGCTTACTTCCTCACCGGCACGGACGAGCACGGCCAGAAGATCGAGCGCAAGGCCACCGAAAAGGGCGTCACGCCCCAGGCCTATGTGGATGAGATCGTGGCGAACACGAAGGAATTGTGGAAGCTGATGGAAATCGAGTATGACGATTTCATCCGCACCACGGACGAAAGGCACATCAAGATCGTGCAGAAGATCTTCCGCAAATTCTACGAGCAGGGAGACATCTACAAGAGCGCCTATGAAGGCCTGTACTGTACGCCCTGCGAATCCTTCTGGACGCCCACGCAGGTGGTGGAGAAGGACGGGGTCAAGTGCTGCCCGGACTGCGGCCGTCCTGTGGAAGCGATGCAGGAGGAAAGCTATTTCTTCCGGATGAGCAAATACCAGGATTGGCTGATCGATTATATCGAGACCCACCCCGATTTCATCCAGCCCCCCAAGCGCGCCAATGAAATGCTGAACAACTTCCTGCGCCCCGGCCTGCAGGACCTGTGCGTTTCCCGCACCAGCTTCAAATGGGGCGTGCCCGTGGATTTTGACGATAAGCACGTGGTCTATGTATGGATCGACGCGCTGTCCAATTACATTTCCGCCCTGGGCTACTTGACCGATCACGACGAACTGTTCCGGAAATACTGGCCCGCCGACGTGCATCTGGTGGGCAAGGAGATCGTGCGCTTCCACACCATCTATTGGCCCATCATGCTCCACGCCCTGGGCCTGCCCCTGCCCAAGCAGGTGTTCGCGCAC
The DNA here is from genome assembly GCA_017541205.1 of Clostridia bacterium. Taxonomy (GTDB): domain Bacteria; phylum Bacillota; class Clostridia; order Christensenellales; family Aristaeellaceae; genus RUG563. The sequence continues at coordinate 25,336 of JAFXZO010000110.1, forward strand.
GGCTGGCTGCTGTTCGGTAACGACAAGATGAGCAAGTCCAAGGGCAACACGGTCTATCCCCAGCCCATCGTGGCCCGTTACGGCGCGGACGCCCTGCGCTATTACCTGCTGCGCGAAATGCCCTTCGGCGCGGACGGCAACTACACCAACGAAGCCTTCCTCACCCGCATGAACGCGGACCTGGCCAACGACCTGGGCAACCTGGTCAGCCGCACGGTCGCCATGATCGAAAAATACTTCGACGGCGTGATCCCCGCCTGGACGAACGTGGTCGACGAAGCCACCGATAAGCCCCTGTGGCAGGACTGCGCCAATCTGCCCAAGGCCGTGGAGGAGCAGATGAACAAGCTGCAGTACTCCCAGGCCCTGGCCGAGATCTGGAAGGTCATCGGCGAATGCAATAAGTACATCGATCTGACCCAGCCCTGGGTGCTGGGCAAGGACCCGGAAAAGAAGAACCGCCTGGCCACGGTGCTCCTCACCCTGGCCGAGTGCGTGCGCTTCGTCGCCGTGCTGATCCGCCCCTTCATGCCCGCCACGCCCGATCGCATCTTCCGGCAGCTGGGCATCACGGATGAAAAGTACAAGACCTGGGAATCCCTGGCCTGCTTCGGTTCCCTGCCCAGCGGCATCAAGGTCTGCAAGGGCGAGGCGCTCTTCCCCCGCATCGATATCAAAAAAGAGCTGGAAGCCCTGAGCGGCGCCGACGGGAAGAAGGAAGCGAAGCCCGAGGAAAAAAAGGAAGAAAAAAAGCCCGAAAAGAAGGAAAAAAAGAAGGCCGAGATCCCCGAGGGCTGCATCGGCTTCGCCGATTTTGAGAAGATCAAGCTGCGGGTCGCGCGCGTGGTGGCATGCGAGCGCGTGGAAAAGAGCGAAAAGCTGCTCAAATTCCGTTTGTCGCTGGGCAATGAGGAGCGCACCGTGCTCTCCGGCATCGCCAAGTTCCATACGCCGGAAGAGCTGGTCGGGAAAAAGCTGATCCTGCTGGCCAACCTGGCTCCCCGCAAGATCATGGGCATCGAAAGCCAGGGCATGCTGCTCTCCGCCGTCAAGGTGAACGACGACGGCAGCGAGACCCTCCGCCTCCTCACCGCCGATCCCATCATGCCCGACGGCGCGGAAATCGGCTGATCCCAACCATCCTTGCGGCAATAACCGTATAACAAAAGACGGACGCGGGCGCTGATCCCGGGTCCGTCCTTTTTGACGTATCATCAGGAAAATTATGAATAGTACTCTTTATACCATGCCGCGAACGCGCGCAGGCCTTCCCGGATGCCGATCGTGGGGCGGAAGCCGTAATCTTCTTCCAGGGCGCGGCTGTCGGCGTAGGTAACGGGCACGTCGCCCGGCTGCATGCCGACCAGCTTCCGGTGCTTTTCAAAATCGTAATCCGGGGGCAGCACCTTCGCGCGGACCAATTCCTCCTGCAGGGTGGAAATATAGTCGAGCAGGTTTTCCGGGGTGCCGCCGCCGATGTTGTAGACGGCGTAGGGCGGCAGGGGCAGGCCGTCCTCGCCCGTTTTCTTTTCCGGCGCGCCCTGCATCACGCGCAGCACGCCCTCCACGATGTCGTCCACATAGGTGAAATCGCGCTTGCAGTTGCCGTAATTGAAGATGGAAATGGTTTCGCCCTTCACCAGCTTCTGCGTGGCGCTGAAATAGAACATATCCGGCCGCCCGGCGGGGCCGTATACGGTGAAGAACCTCAGCCCCGTGCACGGGATATCGTACAGCTTGGCATAGCTGTGGGCCAGCAGCTCATTGCTCTTTTTGGTGGCTGCGTAAAGGCTCACCGGGTTATCCACCTTGTCGTCCGTTGAGAAGGGCACCTTTTTGTTGCCGCCGTACACGGAGGAGGACGAAGCGTAGACCAGGTGCTCCACGGGATGATGGCGGCAGGCCTCCAGGATGTTGTAAAAGCCGATCAGGTTGCTTTCGATGTACACGTCCGGATGGTCGATGGAATAGCGCACCCCCGCCTGCGCCGCCAGGTTCACCGCCACGGCGGGCTTGTATTCGTCGAACACGCGGTCGATCAGCGCCTGATCCGCGATGCTGCCCTTGATGAACACGTGCCCGACCCCGGACGTTTTCGCGGCGTCTTCGATCAGGGAGAGCCGGTATTCCTTGAGCTTGGGATCGTAATAATCGTTCATGTTATCCAGGCTGACCACCGTGCCGGAGGTCATTTCCTTAAGGAGCCGCAGCACCAGGTTCGCCCCGATGAACCCGGGCGAGCCGGTCACCAGGATCGTTTTTCCGTTCAGATCCACGCGCTGTTTCATTTTTCGATCCCCCTGTACGATTCCTGAACCTTTTGGTAGCTTTCCAGGTTCCCGATGTCATAGCGGCTTCCGGGCATTTCCATGCTATGCAGGACGGCGTGCCCGCACATCCAGGCGACCAGGCTGCCCGGCGCGTCGGTGCCGCAGCCGTCGGCGATGGCCGTTTTGATTTTTTTCGCGTCCTCGGCCCTGTAGAAATAGAAGGGCGGCGTGCACCAGTGGGACTTGGGCTGCGCGGGCTTTTCCTCCAGCGACAAAAGCACTTCGTTTTCGTCGATTTCGGAAACGCCGCTCTTGGAAAGCCGCTTTTCGTCCGCCTCATAATAGCGCATCACGCAGGAGGTGCCCTTTTCCTGCGCGTAGCGGATGAAGCGCACCAGCGAAAAATCAAGCACGTTGTCCCCGGCGATGATGAGCAGATCATCGTCCAATCGCTTTTGCTCGATGGCGAACTGGATATCGCACACCGCGCCGAGCCGCGTTTCGTTTGTGCTCGTCCCGTCGTCCACCACCGCGATGGGCAGCGTATGCTGATCCGCCCAGGCCCGGAAATGATGCGCGAATTTGTGGTTGGAGATCACGATGTATTCGTCCACCAGGCCGGAGGTATGGATGTCCTCCACCAGCCAGTCCAGGATCGTCTTTTCGCCCACCTTGAGCAGGGGCTTGGGAAAATTCTCCGTCAGCGGATACAGCCGCGTGGCGTATCCGGCGGCGAGGATCAGGCATTTCATGGCGTTTCAGTCCTTTCATTGTTTCTTGCGCGAAGCGCATATCGAGGCGAAGCCATATCGAATCCGAAGGATATATCGACAATCATATCAATGTACGCTTGTGCGTTCGATATACCCTTCGGGTTCGATATGCGCTTCGCGCGAGGAAAGTTTGTGCATGCTTTTTCTTCCTGGTTGAACATGCCGTTTCACCATCGACTGAAAAAATATGATTCCTGTATTTTTATTTCTGATTCGCGATCCCGTCCGCGCTCTCGCACAGATGGAAGCTGTACTTGCCCTTCATTTCGGGGAACGCGGTCAGGTATTCGCGTTCCACGCGCTCCCGGATGGCATCGGCCTTCTTCGGGTCGATCAAGCCCATGCAGCAGCCCTTGAACCCCGCGCCGCTGAACCGGCCGCCATAGATGCCGTCGGTTTCGCGCATGATCTCGTACAGCCGGATCTGTTCGGGCGCGCCGCTTTCCCAATTATGGATGCTGCTCCAGCCGGATTCAAAGCTGAGCCTGCCGTAAGCCTCCAGATCGCCGCGCCGCCAGGCTTCCGCGCCCGCTTCCACGCGTTCAAATTCGGTGAACCAGTGCTCGCACCGTTTGGCCCAGGGCGCGGGCAGCCGATCCTTGAACTTTTGGTAGTTTTCCATGCCCACGTCGCGGGCGTTCGCCTGGTTGAATTTGCCGTAATCCATGCCCGCGAACGCCTGCAGGGCGTACACCCCGGCGCGCAGCTCGTCCACGCGCATGTTGTATTTGCTCCCGGCCAGGGAATGCTCCAGGCCCGAAAAGAAAATGGCGATCTTGTAGGGCTTCATGGCCGGGCTGGTCGGGATCAGCTCATAATGGCTGTCCCTGCAATCGAGGTACAAGAGGTGGTCCTTTTTGCTGAGCACCTCGCAGCTCTGGTCCAGCGTGCCCACGTTCACGCCCACGTAATTCTTTTCCGCGTCATAGGCAACCTGGATCAATTCGAGCGGCGAAAGCCGGATGCCGTTCACCCGGCACAGCGCGTCCAGGAACGAGAGGATCACCGCGGCGGAGGAGGACAGCCCGCCGATGGGCAGCGAGCCCTCGATGACCCCGCACAGGCCCACGGTGAGGGCGTGCTCCTTCGCCAGCGCCCAGGTGGCCCCGCGCAGATAATCCGCCCAGTCGCCGGTCTTTTCGCCGATCTCCCGGATGTGCCACTGCGCCCGCTTGGAAAATTGCAGGCTGGACATTTCGATGACGCCGTTGTGCTTCACGCTGTACGCGACGTGGATGCCCTTGTCGATCGCCAGGCCCGTGATCTTGCCCAGGTTATGGTCGCTGTGCGCGCCGATGGGGCAGATCCGGTACGGGCTGAACGACAGCCCTTCCGCGTCCCGGCCGTAGATTTCATGGAATCTTTCTTCGCAACGCATGGTTTTATTCTCCTTTTTTATCAGTCCCTGCGGAACAGGTCGCGCGTGTATACCTTTTCCTCCACGTCGTCCAATGCCTTATCGTACCGGTTGGCGATGATGCAGCCGCACATTTTCTTGAACTTTTTCAGGTCGTTCACCACGCGGGAGCCAAAAAACGTGGAGCCGTTTTCGAGCGTCGGCTCATAGATCACCACGGTGGCGCCCTTGGCCTTGATGCGCTTCATCACGCCCTGGATGCTGCTCTGCCGGAAGTTGTCGCTGTTGGCCTTCATGGTCAGCCGGTACACGCCGACGACGGTTTCCTTCTGCCGTTTTTCCTGCTTGGAGGAATAGTCCGCGGAGGCGGTGTACATGCCCGCGATCTCCATCACGCGGTCGGCGATGAAATCCTTGCGGGTGCGGTTGCTTTCCACGATGGCGGTCATCATGTTCTGGGGCACGTCCAGATAATTGGCCAGCAGCTGCTTGGTATCCTTGGGCAGGCAGTAGCCGCCGTAGCCGAAGGAGGGGTTGTTGTAATAATCGCCCACGCGGGGATCAAGGCACACGCCCTTGATGATCGGCGCGGTCTTGAGGCCCTTGACCTCGGCGTAGGTGTCCAGCTCATTGAAATAGGAGACGCGAAGCGCCAGGTAGGTATTGACGAACAGCTTCGTTGCCTCGGCCTCGGTATAGCCCATGAACAGTTTGGGAATATCCTCCTTGATCGCCCCCCGCTCCAGCAGCGCGGCGAAAATTTCCGCCTGGGGCCGGGTCTTTTCATCGCAGCCGACAATGATGCGGCTGGGGTACAGGTTGTCGTACAGGGCCTTGGATTCGCGCAGGAATTCCGGCGAAAAGAGGATGTTGTCGGCGGAAAGCTTTTGGCGGATGTGCTCCGTATAGCCCACCGGGATGGTGGATTTGATGACGATCGCGGGCTTTTCCTTCCGGTCCGCCGTGCAGGATAGCACCAGATCGATCACCTTTTCCACCGCGGAGCAGTCGAAATAATTCAGCTTGGGATCATAGTTGGTCGGCGCGGCGATGATCACATAGTCCGCGTCCGCATAGGCGGAGGCGGCGTCCAGCGTGGCGCGAAGGTTCAATTCGCGCGTTCCGGCCTTTGCCTCGTCCAGGAATTTTTCGATATATTCATCCTGGATGGGGGATTCCATGCGGTTCAGCTTTTCCACTTTTTCCGGCACGATGTCCACGGCGGCGACCTGATTGTGCTGGGAGAGAAGCACGGCGAGGGAAAGGCCCACGTATCCCGTGCCCGCCACGGCGATCTTGTACGCCCCGAGCGCCCGGCCGGGCTTTTGCTCCCCCGATACGAACAGCTGCGCGGGATCAAACTCCAGCGCTTCCGACAGCGCCTGCAATTGATCCACCGACGGCATGTAGTCCCCGGCCTCCAGCCGGGACAGGATCGAGCGGTTGATCCCCGTCATTTCCGCAAGCTTTGCCTGCGAAAGCTTTTTCTTTTTTCGCGCTGCCGCCGCCGTTTCGGAAAGCAGCTTCAGAGACAATTTTTTCATTCTGATCGCACCCCGTTAAACTGTTGCTGACAGCAACAAATTTCATCATTTCTGATTCTTATTATACCAGATTCAGTCGTTTCTGTCAATTCTTTCCGCGCGGCACGGATTTTTTCCCTTTTTCACCCGGGGCTGTTCCCTTTCCTTCTTTTCTCCGCATGGCGCCCTCTTTTTTTCATCCCGCCGCGTTTTTCGTGCGGATGTCGGTTGACGGCTTGGATTCATTTTGTTATAATTATACAAAATGATGCCTGAACGCACCAAATAATAGGAAAGGACGTAAAAACCATGAAACGTTTGCTGGCTGTGCTGCTGTGCTGCGCGCTGCTCATCTCCTGCATGAGCGTCGCCGCGGCGGACGAAAAAAAGACCCTGACCGTGTGGATCCCCCAATACCAGTTTACCGGCGGCATTCCGGACCAGGAATTCTGGGACGGCGTGTTCGATCCCTTCGAGGAAGAGAACAACTGCGAAGTCAAGGTGGAGATCCTCCCCTGGAGCGATTACAACACCACCGTGTACACCGGCCTGCTCAACAATGACGGCCCGGACGTCGTGTACGTGACGGACAACTATGACCTGGTTACCAACGGCCTGCTCCTTGGCCTGGACGGCTACCTGACCGACGCGGAAAAGGATAACTACCTGCTGTGGAGCACCGGCCCCGTGGACGCGAACGGCGAGCATGTGATCGTTCCCATGGACGACGGCGTGGCCATGGGCTTCTACAACAAGGACATTCTTGCCGAAGCGGGCATCGACACCTTCCCCGAGGAGTGGGACGCCTTCATCGAAGCCTGCAAGACCATCCCGGAAAAGACCGGCAAGCAGGGCTTCCTGCAGAACTGGGGCGCCACCACCGGCACCAGCGCCTTGATGCTGGCCTTCTGGCCCTACTACTTCCAGGCGGGCGGCGTGATGCTGGACGAAAACGGGCAGATCGCCATCAACAACGAAGCGGGCCTCAAGACCCTGGAATTCTTAAAGAAGTTCTACGACGAGGGCATCTTTGACGAGACCATCGTTTCCGAATCCGAATCCATCGAAAAGTTCGCCGCTGGCGAGCTGGCCTTCGTGGTGGCTGACCTGAACAAGGGCAAGACCTTCACCAACAACGGCGTCAACTGGGAATACTTCTTCTCCCTGAAGGGCCCCGCCGGCTATGGCGCCCGCACCGCCACCGACTCCTTCGCCGTCGCCGCCAAGGCCAAGGAACGCGGCAATGACGAATTGGCCGTGAAAGCCCTCGTGCTCATCACCTCCGGCGCCGTCATGGACCGCTTCCACAGCGAAGTGTTCTATCTGCCCCCCTTCACCAAGGACTCCTCCTACACCCAGAACGAAGCCTATACCACCCTGACCGGCGCGCATACCGCGGATATTTACGTGGTTAGCGAATTCGAGGGCAAGGCTTCCTTTGAAAAGGAGCTGCAGGCCAATATCCAGATGATGTTCATGGGCGATCTGACGCCCCAGGAAGTGCTGGACAACACCATGGCCTACTATACGGACCAGATCAAGCAATAAAATCCTCCCGGGGCTCCGGCGGCATCGCCGCCGGGGCCCTTTCAAAAGCCTTGCAAAAAACATGAATGAGGGATCCTCTGATGCCAACCGCCGTTTCTCTCAAAAAAGGAAAAAGCCCCCGGACACGCCGGCAGGCGCTGATCGGCGCGGCGTACATTGCCCCGAGCTTCATCCTGATGATGATCTTCAACGTGACGCCGATCTTCCTGTCCGCCTTTTATTCCTTCACGAAATACAACATGACGGCCGCGCCGGTTTGGATCGGGCTGGACAACTATGCCAGGCTGTTCAATAACAAGGTGCTGACGGAATCGCTCAGCAACACGGTGCGCTATGTGCTCATCACCGTGCCGAGCCAGACGGTGCTTTCGCTCCTGATCGCCGTCTTTATCGCCGAGCACATGAAGAACCGTTACGGCTCCTTCCTGCGCAGCGTGATCTTCATCCCCGTGATCGTGTCTCTGATCGCGTCCGCCACGGTCTGGAACATCATGTACCAGCCCAAGGGCGGGCTCATCAATCAATTTCTGGAATTTCTGGGCGCAAAGCCCGTCAACTTCCTGGGCAAAAAGTCCTCGGCCCTGCCCAGCGTTGCCGCGGTGGCGATCTGGAAAGCGTCCGGCTATTACATGGTGATCTATTACGCCGGCGTCATGAACGTGCCCTCCGACGTGCGCGAGGCCGCCATCGTGGACGGGGCCTCCTCCGTGCAGCGCTTCTGGCACATCACGCTTCCGATCCTCAAGCCCATTACCTATATGATCGTGACCCTCGGCATTATCGGCTCCTTCCAGGTGTTCGACCTGGTGTACAAAATGACCGGCGGCGGCCCGGGCCGCTCCACCTACACGGTGGCCTACGTGATCTACGCCTTCGCGTTCCAGGATAAAAACTACGGGTACGCGAGCGCCGTCGCCATCTGCCTGCTGATCGTCATTTTGATGATCCACCTCATCCAATCGCTGTTTTTCAAGGAGAAGGACGCCTGATGAAAAAGAAGCATGTAAGCCCGTGGGTGGCCGTCGGCGTCGTACTGGTCACGGTTTTCGCCGTGCTCTGCCTGCTGCCGCTGATCTACATGGTCGCGGTATCCTTTACGGATTCCGAAACGCTGTACATCAAACTGAAAGACCTGCGGCCGAGCCTCTATAACTACTGGTACGCCATCGTCAAGCGCGATTTCGGCACCGCGCTCAAAAACAGCATCATCGTGGTCGTTGGCTCCTGCCTGCTGGTGAACGTCGCCTCCTCCATGGCGGCCTATGGGTTCGAGAAAAAGCCTGTGCCCGGCAAGGAAGCGCTGTTTCAGGGCTATCTTGCCACCATGATGATCCCCGGCCAGGTGATCCTGATCCCCATGTTCGTGATGATCAACCGGGCGGGGCTGACGAACACCTATTCCGCGCTGATCCTGCCCATGGTTGGCGCGTTCGGCATTTTCCTGATGCGGCAGTTCATGGTCGCGGTGCCCAACGAGCTCCTGGAGGCCGCGGAGATCGACGGCTGCGGGGAAATGCGCAGGTTCACCACCATCGTCATTCCGCTGGTTCAGCCCGCGCTGATCACCCTCACCATCTTTACGTTCAACGCGGCCTGGAACAATTTCCTCTGGCCCCTCATCATCAACACGCGTTCTGAAATGCGCGTGCTGCCCGTCGCCATGAGCACCCTGGCCAGCAATTCCACCACCAATTACGGCATGGTGATGGCCGGGGCCACGCTCACGTTCCTCTTTCCCTTCATCCTCTATATCTTTTTGCAGCGCCAGTTCGTGGAGGGCATTGCCCTGGGCGGCGTGAAAGGGTAAGCGATGGAGCAGATCAGGCGTTTGTGGGAAAAAGAGACGCTCCGGGTGATCGGACTGATGAGCGGCACGTCCGCCGACGGCATGGACGCGGCCCTGGTCGAGATCAGCGGCTTTGGCCTTCGGACAAAAGTGAAAACCCTCGGCTTCGTTTCCCTGCCATACCCGGAAGCGGTACGGCAGGAAATTTTGCGCCTGTGCGCCGGGGATCAGGGCGGAAGCCGGGACCTGTGCCTGTTCAGCTTCCTGCTCGGCCGGCTTTCCCTGGACGCGTGCAAAGCCGTCTGCGCGCAGGCGGGCGTCCCCTGGGAAAAAACCGATCTGGTGGGCAGTCATGGGCAGACGCTGTACCACATCCCCGCCCCGGTTTCCTACCTCGGCCATACGGTCACAGCCACCCTGCAGCTTGGCGAAGCCTCGGTGATCGCGGAAGGCCTGCATTGCCCCGTGGTCAGCGATTTTCGGGTGCGGGATATGGCGGCGGGCGGCCAGGGCGCGCCGCTGGTGCCCTATGCGGAATACCTGCTTTATCGGCGGGAGGACCAAACCGTGGGGCTCCAGAATATCGGCGGCATCGGCAATCTGACCGTGCTGCCCCGCGGCGGCAGGCCCGAGGACACCTTCGCCTTCGATACCGGCCCGGGCAACATGGTCATGGACGCGGTGGCCGAAAAGATCTCGGGCGGGAAGCTCCGCTGCGATCTGAACGGCGAAATCGCGGCGAAGGGCCGCTGCGCCCCGGCGCTGCTTTCCTGGATGCTGCAGGATCCTTATCTGAGCAAAAAACCGCCCAAGACCACCGGGCGGGAAGCATACGGAAAGCCCTACGTGGACGCCATGATGGCAAAGGCCCGGGAGATGGGCCTTTTGGGCCCGGACATCCTGCGCACGGCCACGCAGTTCACCGCCGAATGCATCCGCATCGCGGTGGAGCGCTTCTGCCCCGCGCGGCCGGATTATCTGGTGGTCGGCGGCGGCGGCGGCAGGAACCCGACCCTGCTTTCCTGCCTGCGAAGCGCTCTCCCCATGCCTATAAAGCGCAACGAGGATCTGGGCTTTGACAGCGACGCCAAGGAGGCCGTCGCCTTCGCCGTGCTCGCCAACGAATGCGTGCACGGGAGCGCAAACAATATGCCCTCCGTCACCGGCGCGCGCCATCCCGTGGTGATGGGCAAAATCAGCCTGGGATAAAAAACCATTTTCAGGAGGTTCAAACCATGTCCGTATCCAGCCAACTGCTCCAAAAATACGCCCGGCTGATCGTCCGCACAGGGGGCAGCGTGCAGCCCGGCCAGGTGGTTCAGCTGACCATCTCCGTGGAGCTGCATGAATTTGCCGCCCTGCTGATCGAGGAATGCTATCAGGCCGGCGCGAAAAAGGTGAATGTCGATTGGCAGTATGATCTGCAAAACCGGCTGAATTTCCTGTACGCGGAGCAGGACGTCCTCTCCGGCGTGCTGCCATGGGAAGAAGAAAAGATCAAACAAATGACGGTGGACCTGCCCTGCCGCATCTACATCGCCTCGGAGGACCCGGACGCCATGAACGGCATCGACGCGGAAAAGCTCTCCGCCGTCATGCAGAGCCGTTCCAAGGTCTTCAAGCCCTATCGGAACATGATCGACGGAAAGCACCAGTGGGTCATCGCGGCCTATCCCTCCGTCAAATGGGCAAAAAAATGCTTCCCGGCGCTTGACGCGGAGGAAGCCGTGGATAGGCTGTGGGACGCGATCCTCAAAACCGTCTACGTCCGTGAGGATACCGATCCCGTGGAAGCTTGGAAAGCGCATACCGATTTTATCAAAAAGAAGGCCGACTGGATCAACGCGCAGGGCTTTTCTTCCCTGCGCTACAAAAGCGCAAACGGAACGGATTTCACCGTGGGCCTGATCCCCGGCGCGAAATGGGAAGGCGCGGGAGCGGTCAACGCCTTAAACGGCGTCTTTTATATCTGCAACATGCCCACGGAAGAAATCTTTACCTCGCCCATGGCCGGGCAGTGCGAAGGCACGCTGGTCGCCGTGAAGCCGCTTTCCTGGAACAGCCAGCTGATTGAAAACTTTTCCATCACCTTTGCGGGCGGCAGGGCCGTTTCCTGCCGCGCAGAAAAAGGGCAGGCGCTGCTGGAGCAAATGATCCATATGGACGAAGGCGCCTGCATGCTGGGCGAAGTGGCCCTGGTACCCAAGGAGAGCCCGGTCAACCAGTGCGGCTTTCTGTTCTATGAGACGCTGTTTGATGAAAACGCATGCTGCCATTGCGCCCTCGGCATGGGCTTTAAGGAGGTCCTGCCCGGCGGCGACAAGCTGACCGTGGCCCAGGCCCAGGCGCAGGGCGTCAACGATTCCATCATCCACGTGGATTTCATGATCGGCGCGGACGACCTTTCCATCGACGGCCTCCGCCCGGACGGCGCCGAAACGCCCATCTTCCGCAACGGCACCTGGGCCTGAGCGGGCATAGGAACCGTATAGGTAGGCGTCGGAAACAGGGAGGATTTCAGAGCATCCCTTCACAGCCTGTTCAAGAATCACCAGCGCTTCTGCTCTATTCCTTTCCTTTGTATCCGTGCTTTTCCGCATTTCCCAGCAGATAGAGAAAAGCGAAAGCGGGAATGCGGATGAGCTGCCGACCGTCGGGGGTATCATGAACGCCGTAATCATCGGCCCGCTTGGTGATGATGATGGCCGCGCTGGCTTCCCTGCTCAGTTCGATGATCGCGTCGTCGTTGGGGATCGGCGCTTGCTCCCGGTATTTTACTTCGATCAGGATGTTTTTGATATTGGGATAATCCACCACGATATCCACTTCTTTATCCTTGGGGCCGCCGCGGGAATAGCCCACCCGGGTCGCCTGCTGGTAATAGAAAGCCGCAACATGTTTATAGACGGCCGTTTCCACTATCTTTCCCAATTCCGTGGGATCGGTCAGCATATCATTGTCCATCAATACGGCGTTGCGGATGGCCGCGTCGGCAATATAGATTTTAGGCTGCGCCTTCAGCGCTTTTCGGCCGCCCATGTCCACCGGCCAGCTCAGATAAATCAGGTTGGCGTTCTCCAAATATTTGATATAGTTTTCCACGGTCGCCCGACTGACGCCATCCAGTTCCTTGGCAATCGCGGTAAAGGAAACAATATTGGAGGACACGCTGCACAGGTACAGGAAAATCCTTTCCAGTTCCGTTGCGCTGCGGATGCTGTACAGGGATGGCAGATCCCGTTTCAGCACTTTATCCACTACGTCTTCCCGCATGATCTGCTGTGCCATCAGGTCGCTGCTTGCCAAGGCAAGCTCGGGAAACCCGCCGACCTGCAAGTATCGGTTAAAATGATTTTGAACGGCAGACAGCTTCAGCATGATCTGCGTCCGCTGACGCTGAGACAGCGCTAAAAAAGCGGTAGGCTTGATTTCCGGGCCAAGATCAGGCGCATCCACGCCGATCAGCGCGCAGTATTCATAGAAAGACAGCGTCGGCACCTGGATCACGCTCCAACGGCCCGCGCCGCTTTCTGTGTTTCCTTTGATCAAGGCCGGGCTGGCGGAACCGGTAGCCACGCATTTTGTGTCCGGCTGCATGTCATAGATGGTTTTCAGCCACTTGTCCCAGCCGCTGGCATACTGGATTTCGTCAAAAAAGTAGTAAACATCCTGCGTAGGCCAGACGTTTTCGTGATAGCAATCCAATATATCGCTGAAATTGCTGAGCTTCAGCATCGGATGATCCAGAGAAATAAAAACGATTTGGTTGGGGGATATGCCCCGCCGCAGCAGCGTATCGATCATCTGATATTCAATGGTGGTTTTCCCGACGCGCCGCGTCCCCGTCAGCACCACCGTTCTGCGGATATCCGTTTGATCCAGCCGCTTGATCGCTTCATAGTACGCAAACCGCCGGTACGCTTTCAAAAACCCCTGCGGCACCTGCCCGCTCATCCACCAGGGATTAAAAGCCCGCAGCACTTTCAAAATCTGCTCTGGCGTGGTAATGGCCATTATCATCGCCTCCTGGTGCTATTGTACCCAAAAACGAACGAAAAGTCAACATTTCGTAGAAGTATATTTATATGAAATTATATTGTTATATAAAAGTATACTTAAATATATATAATTTCGGATGTGTTTTTCCTTATTTAGGTTCATTTTTATCATTGTGTTTTCCGGCGCTATCTGGTAATCAGACGGGTTGAACCCTGAAAGGCGCGCCGCCGTCCTATCGCGCGCCGCCAAGCGCATATAATGGCCCGGGGGTGAAAACATGCTTTCGTTTTTGTTTTGGCTTTTCCGGGACGCTTTGTTTTTCTTCGGCATGGTTGCCGGCAGGGGCAGCTTTCCTCGGCCGCTCTCCCGGGAGGAGGAAAGACAGGCCATCGAACGGATGCGGACGGGCGATGAGGACGCGCGGCGAAGGCTGATCGAGCACAACCTGCGCCTGGTTTCGCACATCGCGCGGAAATACACCGTACCGGGTTTTTCCTCCGAGGATCTGGTTTCCGTCGGCTCGCTCGGCCTGGTCAAGGCGGTGAACACCTTCCGCCCCGATACCGGCGCTCACTTTTCTTCCTACGCCGCGCGGTGCATCGAAAATGAGATTCTGATGCTGCTTCGGGCGTCCAAGAAGCGGCGGGGGGAAGTGAGTCTGCAGGATCCTGTGGGGACGGACGGCGAAGGGAACGACATCTCGTTCATGGATATTTTGGGGACGGACGCGGGATATGTGGAGGACGAGGCGGTGCGCCGGGTGCTGTCGCAGCGGGCGAAGGCGCTGACGAAAGCGCTGCCCAAAAAGGAACGGCTGGTGATCGAAATGCGCTATGGCCTCCTTGACGGCGCGATGCATCCGCAGCACGAGGTCGCGCAGGTGCTGGGCATTTCCCGGAGCTATGTATCCCGGATGGAAAAGCGCGCGCTCCAGATCCTGCGGGACGGGCTGGAAAAATAAAAGAAAAAACCGCTCCGGCCACACCCGCAGCGCCGCAAGGCGTCGCGGGGCCATCGAGCGGTTTTTTCGCGTTTTTGCCGTCATTCTCCCGCCAGGGCGTACGCCGCTTCATGGAGGACGCGGCGGAATTCCCAGGTGGCGTTTGGATTCTCGCGCGGATAAAAGAGGCGATTGGTAAACGATATGACGCCGATGTTGGCGGAGCGGGAAAAATATATGCCGGTGCCGGTAAAGCCGGTATGGCCGCAGCCGTGCGGATAGGGGATGCCGGTCTGGAAGCCGAGGCCGCGGGTGGGCGTATCGGGCTGCTCCCGCTGGGCCAATACCAAAAGCGGGTCGTCCGTGTTCATGAAGAAGCGGCACAGGCGTTCATACGCTTCGGCATTCGCGAAAATGCCCGCGTGGCCGGAAACGCCGCGGAAAAAATAATGCGCGTTTCCGTCGTTCACTTCCCCGATCACGGGCCGGTCCTTGGGCCGAAACTGATCGAAGACCAATCCGCGCTCGCGGCACATGTTTTCCTCGATCGGGTTTCCATAGCTGGAGGGGATCAGGGGCAGCGTTTTTTCGGGCAGATACGTGATTTCGCCCAGGTCCAGGGCCTCTCGCAGGTCTTCCTTCAGGCATTGTTCGAGCGGCTTATGCTGAACCGCCTCCAAGGCCTTGCCAAGCAGCATGAAGTTCAGATCGGAGTATTCCACGCCTTGGGATGACTCCGTGTGCGACAGCGCGTATTTGAGCGCCGCGTAAAAATCCTCCCCCTGCCGGGTGTAAAAGGGATACCACGCGGGAAGGGACGAAGCGTGGGTGAGCAGCCGCCGAAGCGTGATCCCCTTCGTGCGGCCGCGCAGATACTCATCCGCCGAAAGCGCGGGAAGCAACGCCGCGATTTCCTCGTCCAGCGCGAGCTTTCCCGCGGAAATCAGCAAAAGCACCTGCGCCGCCGTCGCGATCTTGGTCAGGCTCGCCGCGTCAAAAAGCGATTGCTCCTTCGCTTCGCCGACGCACGCGCAAGCCAGGGTCTCCCGGCCATTGAACACGCGGACACAGGCGGAAGGAAAATATCCCGCCGCCTGATACCGCGCCATGACGTCCTCCATTTCCCTTTGCAGCCGCCTGCGGTCGATCACGCCGACATTCCTCCCTTACAGGCCCAGATATTGCCGCTTGAATTGCAGCACCCGGTACACGCTTTCGTTGATCCTCTCTTCGGAGATTTCGCCTATCTCCACCGCGCGCAGCACGCCGTCGAACGCCTCAAAATAATCATAGGGCATCAGCAGCAGATCGACCCCCGCCTTCAGGCAAGCGATGCACGCCTGGGAAGAAGTATACTTTTCCCTGATCGCGCCCATGCTCAGGGCGTCCGTGATGATAAGGCCCTGATACCCCATTTCCATGCGCAGCTTTTCGGTCAGGACGGTGTAGGACATGGTGGACGGTTCGTCCGTTCCGGTCACGTTCGGCGCGGCGATATGCGCGGTCATGACCAGATCGCAGCCCGCGTCCATGCCCGCCTGGAAGGGGATCATTTCACAATTCTTGATTTCTTCCCAGGTCTTTTTGGTTTCCGCGTAGCCTGTATGCGTGTCCGTTCCGGTATCGCCGTGGCCGGGGAAATGCTTGACGCAGGCGGCGACGCCGCTTTCATGCAGGCCGCGGATCACAGCCTGCACCATGCCCGCCGCGACGGCGGGATCATCGCCGAAGGCGCGGTCCCCGATCACGGGATTATCGGGATTGGTGTTCACATCCGCCACCGGCGCAAAATCGATCGTCAGCCCGAACCCGTTCAGGTACGCGCCGATCGTCCTGCCCGCTTCAAATGCCTGGGTCACGTCGCCCGCCGCCGCGATCTTGCCCATGGCCGGAAACTTGGGCACATCGAACGCCGGATGATTCGCGATGCGCGCGATGCGGCCGCCCTCTTCGTCGATCCCCGTCAGCAACGGAAGATTGCCCAGCCCGCGCAGCCCTTCCACCAGCGCCGTCAGCTGATCCGGCGAAGTGATGTTTTTCCGAAAAATCGCAAACCCGCCGCACGGATACTGCGCGTACATCGCCCGCAGCCCTTCCGTCACTTCTGTCGTTCCGGTGATGCTGTTATCCTCCAGCTCCGCCAAATCAAACCGTCCGTCCAGGGCGTCCGGCCGGATCACAAACAGCTGCCCTACCTTTTCCCGCAGCGTCATCTGATCGATCATCATTTGAATCCTGTCCTCCTCTGCCCGCGCAGACACGCAGTTCATCAGCAAAAAAAGCGAAAACAGCAATGAAATGAGCCTGATCGGTCTTGTTTTCTTCATTTATATATCCTCCCTCTTTCCGCCAGTCTGTCCTTCCCTATTTTATCATAGTCCTTTCGCTTTGAGAAGCCACCGCCTGCCGCTGTTACAAAAAGACTTTTTCGGGTCCGAAAACGCGGTTTTCCGTGTGGATAACCGCCCGGTTTTTGTGGAAAACCCGGTATAACTTTTTTCCCCGCCGCATAGAATGCTTTTGCCGCCTGGTTTTTCTTTTCCACAGGCTGTGGAAAGCGGGTTTCCGGGAAATTGTGGATAACCCAAAAACGCGGAAAATGAAGCGTTACAAGGGGATTTCATTTTGATAACAAGCTGTTCATACTTGATTTTTTGGGGAAATTATGCGACAATATCTTCAGGATTGATTTTTCCTTCTTTTTGGGCTGTCTTCAGCCTGGGAAGGAAAAACGCCGGGAAGAGGAAAAACGAACCCTGCAAAAAAGATTTTTCCACAGGTTATCCCGGCTTATCCCAAAAACAATCCACAGCGGAAACTCAGGTATTTCGGGCCCTGCGCCCACTTATCCACGTTTCCACAGCCCCTACTACTACTACTGAATATATATTACTACTACAACTGTAAGAAAAGGCGGCCGAAGAAGCGGCCAACCCGCCGGGAAATTTTTTTTGTGAAGAAGGAAGGAAACAAGCATGTATTTTCGGGTACAGACCGACGAAATGAACTATGGCTTAGGAATGGTGACGCGGGCGATCTCTCCGCGCCCGGTCAAGCAGGTCTATGAAGGCGTGCTGATCGAGACGGTGGAGGACGGGCTGATCCTCACCTGCACGGACGGCGAAATGTCCATCAAGGCGCGCGTCAGCGCCATGGTGGAGGAAGACGGCTGCGCGCTGCTGCCCGCCAAGCTGTTTGCCGAAATGATGCGCAAGCAGCCGGTCGGCGAAGTGGAAGTGAAGGTGGATGCGAAGATGCGCGCCGCCATCCGCAGCCGCGGGAGCAATACGTCCATGGCCTGCATGGCCGCCGAGGATTTTCCGGATATCCGCGACGTTGCGGGCGACCATACCGTGACCCTGCCCTGCAATCGCCTGCGCGACGCGGTCAGCCGGGTGATGTTCGCCGTATCAACGGATGAGAGCCGCAAGATCCTGACCGGCATCCTGATGGAGGTGTACGCGGATAAGACGCTGCTGGTGGGTCTGGACGGGTTCAGGCTTTCGCTGCAAAAGATCGAAGCCGAAAACGAAGTGCCGGACAATCTGCCCAAGGGCAATCTGCACGCGGTGGCGCCGGGCCGGATCCTGGGCGAGGTCAGCAAAATGCTGCCCGACAGCGCCGATCCCGCGCTGATCACCTTCAACGCTTCGCACATCATGTATTCGTTTGGCGGCGTGCGGGTGTACGCGGCGCTTTTGACCGGTGAATTTATCGACTACCAGAAAATTTTGCCGTCCGCCTGGACCACAGAGGTCATGGTGATGCGCTCCGCGTTCTCCGACGCCATCGAGCGCTGCAGCCTGATGGCGCGCGAGGGCAAAAACAACCTGATTTATCTGCACCTGCTGCCCGACGCAAAAATGGAAATGACCGCCAACGCCGAGCGCGGCGACGTGCATGAGGAATTGGATATCGGGTTTACGGGCAACGAGCTCAACATCGCGTTCAACTCCCGGTATCTGATGGACATTATTCACAACGTGGACGGCGAACGCGTGCGCATGTGCTTTAATTCCAACGTATCCCCCTGCATGATGCTGCCCATCGAGGGCGATGATTTTACGTTCCTGGTGCTGCCGGTGCGCATCTTCAACCGATAATCTGTTTTCATCCCTGTAAGACGGAGTTTGCCGCTCCGTCTTTTTTGTCGGACGGAAGAAACAGAGCAAATACAGATAAAAAGGTGTAAAATATTAAAATTTCTTCGCAAAAATATAAAGAAAATATGTCAAAAGACTTGATTTTTAGTGTCATTTTCGTGTAAAATAGGGAAAGACAGGCGAAATGCATTTTTTTTGCCTGCGATCATCGAGGAAGGATGAAATAAAGTGGCAAAGCGTATTCTGTTGGTTGATGACGAGCCTCTCATTCTCAAAGGGCTTCGATTTACCCTGGAGCAGGAAGGATATGAGATTCTCACGGCTGCGGACGGCGAAGAAGCCCTGCAGGTGTTTTTTGATGAACCGGTGGATCTGGTCCTGCTGGACGTGATGCTGCCCAAGCTGGACGGTATTCAGGTATGCCAGCGCATCCGGGAAAGCAGCAATGTTCCGATCCTGATGCTGACCGCAAAGGGAGAGGATATGGATAAGATCCTGGGCCTGGAATACGGCGCGGACGATTATATGACCAAGCCCTTCAACATCCTGGAGGTCAAGGCCAGGATCAAGACGGTGCTTCGCCGCGCGGCCCAGCCCGCCGCCAACGAGGAAAAGAAGATCATCCGGGTGCACGATATGGAAGTGAATATCGTGAACCGGTCTGTGACCCTGGGCGGTAAGGAAGTGCGCCTCACTGCCAAGGAATTTGATCTGCTGCAGCTGTTTATCACCAACCGGGGCAAGGTGTTCAGCCGCGAAACCATGCTGGAAACCGTCTGGAAATACGATTACATGGGCGATGCCCGCACGGTGGACGTGCATATCCGCCGCCTGAGGGAGAAGATCGAAAGGAACACCGCCCAGCCGGAGTTCATCTTCACCAAGTGGGGAGTGGGCTACTATTTCACCGATAAGGATTAAAAATCCATTCGCCAGCATCCGCTGGCAGATCCTGCTCGCCTTTCTGCTGATCGTGGGGCTGTCCTTCTTTGTGATGGCCAGCTGGATCGGCAGCATGGTGGGCGGTTCTTTATTTGAACAGCGCATCCGCACCGACCGCGCCAGCCTGGAAACCCTGGCTACCCGGATTGCCCCTCTGATGGCGGAAAGCGACGCGCAGGCGCTCCACACCCAGCTGCTGGCCGCGGGCGGCGAAATGGGGGGGCGCGTTTTGCTGTTGGATAAAAACGGCAAGGTGCAGATGGATTCCTATGGCGAGATCCAGGGCGAACGCCTGGAATACCCCGAGATCGCAAACATCCTGGTCAAGGGCCAGCAGGTGGATTACGGGGTGCATGAATTGGAGTCCGGCCGCGAATTGAATACCGAGCGGCTGCTCTTTACCCGGAGTGCCAGCGCGGCCTGGGTCGGATACTGTACGGCGGGCGTGGTGGACGCGTCGGATATCATCGGCGTGCTGCTTTTGGTGAGTCCCGTGCAGGAAATCATGCAGAACCTGTACCAATTGCAGGATCAGATGATCCTGATCTTCGCGGCCATCGCCGTCTCCGCCCTCGTGTGCTCCTGGATCTTTTCCCGGGTCATCACCCGGCCCATCGCCGGCCTCAACCGCGGCATCCAGCGTATGTCCAAGGGCGATTTTTCCTCCCGCGTCAAGATCCGCGGCTCAGGCGAAATGAAGCAGCTGGCCCGCGCTTTCAACTCCATGAGCGAAAAGCTCGAAACGCTCGACGAATCCAGAAACCAGTTCGTATCCAACGCCAGCCATGAGCTGAAAACCCCGCTGGCCACCATGAAAATCATGATCGAATCCCTCATCTATCAGCCGGACATGGATAAAAATCTGCGCACCGAATTCATGACGGATATCAATAACGAGATCGACCGCCTGAGCGCCGTCGTTTCCGACCTGCTTACCCTCGTGCAGATGGATTCGCAGAACGTCAAGCTCTCCCGCGAAAACCTCTCCATCGCCCAGCTGATCAAGGAAAACGCGCACCGCCTTCAGCCCATCGCCGATCAGAAAAAACAAAAGATCGCGCTTTCGCTTTCCGATCCCTGCGATATCTACGCGGATAAATCCAAGCTCAATCAGGTGATTTACAACCTGATGGAAAACGCTGTAAAATATACCCAAAACGGCGGCACCATCCGGGTCAGCCTTCAGCGCCAGGGCCGCGACGCGCGCTTTACCGTGTCCGATAACGGCCCGGGCATCCCCAAGGAGAACCTTCCCCATATCTTTGACCGCTTCTATCGCGTGGATAAGGCCCGCAGCCGTGAAAAGGGCGGCACCGGATTGGGCCTTTCCATCGTGCATCAGCTGGTGCTGCTCCACGGCGGCGCGATCAGCGTCGAAAGCGAAGAAGGCAAGGGCGCCACGTTCATCGTGGAGCTGCCGCTGCATCAGGGGTGAGGGGCCGTCGTGTCAAGAGCCCTTACGCGATGAAATCACAGAACGACGAAAACACGGAGGATTCACGAATGAAGCGATGGCGGGCGTTATGCCTTGCGCTGCTTTGCCTTTTGCCGGCGCTTGCGCGGGCGGAAAAGGCGGATCATTTTCCGGCTTGCTTCAAGGTGACCTATTCCCTTAAGGAGCAGGAAATCAGCGGCGGGCGTGCCTTTCTTTCCAAGGATTATATTCAGACGGTGCTGCCCGCGGTCGACGACGAGATCAACGGCCTGGTGGACGCCTTTGAAGCGGCGATGTCCGGGGAAATGCTTTTGTCCACGAATCCCCGGCGCAACAGCCGCCTGGATATCCATGTGGTGAACACCCGAAGCGGCGAAAGCTGCTTAAGCTTCCTGGTGCTGGCCCGCGAAAGCTATTATCGAACGCAGAAGCGTTCCCCGATCGAAGGCCGGGTCTACGATATGGAAACGGGCAGCCGGGTTTTTTTGACCGATCTGTTCGAGGAGGACAGCGAAGCCTGGGCTTTCCTTTCCGAAATGATCTATGAGGAATTGAGCGCTTATTTTCCCAAGGAAAAAGCGGATGAAGAAGCGCTCAAAACGCTGTGCGAAAAAGAAACGATCCTGAAAACGCCGTTCATGCTCGGGCCTGTCAGCCTGAGCCTGCATTACGAGGCCAGCGTGCTCTATCCCGATCATCCCACGCTGATGCGCGTCACCATCCCCTATAACGCGCTGGACGGCATGATGACCGATTACGGCAAGCGGCAGACCGATAATTCCAATTATAAGATGGTCGCCCTGACCTTTGACGACGGCCCGGCGTACACCACCACGGCGAACCTGCTCAACAACCTGCGCCAGAACGGCGCGCAGGCTACGTTTTTCCTGGTGGGCAACCGCATCGAGGAATTTGCCGATATCGTGATGCGCGAAAACGACGAAAACCATTCCCTGCAAAGCCATCATTTCGTGCATACGGACACCAGCAAATCCACCATCCCGCGCATCCAGGCCTATACCGAAAAAATGTACAACGTCATGACCAAGACCTTTGGCCTGGCTCCCTGGATGCTGCGCGCGCCCTACGGCGTGTTCGATTATTTCATCAAGGCGAAGGTGAACCTGCCCCTTATCGAATGGGACGTGGATACCAAGGATTGGACGGGAAAAACCTCCGCCGCCGTCATGAGCGTCATCCGCAGCGAAACCAAGGACGGCTCCATCATCCTCATGCACGATATCAAGGATAACACCCCCGAATCCGCCCGCCAGGCCGCCCAGTGGCTGTACGAGCATGGCTATATGTGCGTCACGGTGGAGGAACTGTTCATCCACAATAAGCGGGAAATGGTGCCCAATAAAATCTATTACCGGGTGGACCCGGTGGAATAAAAAAATGAAAAACGGCCTTGCCGACACGCCGGAAGAGCCGTTTTTTCATTTTGAAGCCGCCGTCCGGAAAGGAAGCGGCGGATCATGAGGCAAAGCAAACAGGGTTATTCTTCTTCCTCGTCCATCATGGCCAGGAACTTGTCAAACACGGCCTGGGACACTTCCTCATCATCGACGGACACATAGATGTCTTCGTCGGTTTCGGGGTCTTTTTCGATTTTGAGGATGAGCACTTCGCCTTCCTCGTCGTCGGTTTCCTCGTCGTCCAGCAGCATGAGGACCACGTAGAGCTCGCCGTTATGGTCGATGGTGGTGAGGTATTCAAATTGGCTGGTCACGCCGTCTTCGTCGGTCAGCTCAATGATGCCCTCGGGCAGTTCTTCTTCGGGAATTTCGTTTTTGAAATCGTCAGCCATGGGTTTTTCCTCCAAATATATTCTTCACGCTGCATGCAGCGGGAGAAGCAAATCAATCACGCGTTTCTATCCAGCCAGCTTTGCAGGATCACCGCCGCGGCCACCTTATCCACCGTGCCCTTGCGGTCCTCCCTGCGCATTCCGCCCTCGATCAGCGCCTGATGCGCGGAGACGGTGGAGAGCCTTTCATCCTGGTATTCCACGGGCAGGCCCGCTTCCATGAGCTTTTCGCCCAGGGCCATCACCTTTTCGGCCTGGAAGCCCACGGAGCCGTCCATGTTCCTGGGCAGGCCGCACACGATCAGGGTGCACTGGTTTTCGTCATAAATCTGTCGGATACGCTTCACATCCGGGCCGTACCCCACCCGCGTATACACGCTGTGGGGCGAAGCGATCATGCGGAGCGCGTCGCTCAGCGCAATACCGATGCGCTTGTCCCCCACATCCAGGGCCAATACTCTTCCCATCATTTGTCCAGCTTGTTTTCTACGTAATAGCGCACCAGCTCTTCCAATATTTCATCCCGCTCCAGCCGGCAGATCAGGCTGCGCGCGCCCTGGAAGCTGGTAATATAGGTCGGATCGCCCGTCAGCACAAAGCCCACCAGCTGCGTGATAGGGTCATAGCCCTTGCCCTGCAGGGCGCGATAAACATGCTCGAGAATATCGGAAGCGGTTTCGCTTCCTTCCGGCAGCGGGCGCAGCTTCATGGTTTCAAATTTTTCAGACATGGCGTTCCCTCCCATCCTCCTTGATTATTATACACCATCTTGCCCGTTCCCGCAAGGCGCAAAAACGCACGTTTTCGGCGAAACTTGTATTTTTCAGCAATTTCGTTACCAGATCATTCAAAAAAAGAAAACAGACTGTGAAATTTTTTGATTTTACCGCCGGCCCTGGCCGGGTTTTTTCGCAGCCATTGCGGATCCGCAAAAAGAGATATCTTGCGATAGGAAAGAAAATATTTCCAAAAAGACTAATTCTCCTCTTTTTTCGCCGCGTAAAGCACGCGCGCGGCGCCGCGGACGCACACGAACGCGGGCACGGCGGCCACCATTCCGAATAGACCGCCCAGCGTACCGCCGATCGAAAGGAGGATCAGCACATACACCGGATGCAGCCCGGTGGCGTCGGCCATCAAGCGCGGGGAAAGGACGGAGCCCTCAATCTGCTGGACCAGAACGGTCACGCCCAGCGCCCACAGCATTTTCCCCCATCCCAGCGAGAGCGAGGCGAGGGCGATGGGGATGCCGCCGATCAGCGGGCCAAGGTAGGGGATGAACTCGCAGACCCCCATCAGGATCCCCAGCGCCAGCCACGCGGGAACGCCCACGAGTAAAAGCCCGACGGTGGTGAGGGCGGCCACCAGGCCTGCGATCAGCAGCTGTCCGCGCACGTATCCCCCGGCCTCGCGCCGCATTTCGCTGAGGGCGGTCAGGGCGCGCTTTCGGTAGGGAAGCGGTATCCAAAGCGACAGCTGATAGCAGAACGCTTCCCGATCCCGCACGAAATAATAGGCCAGCACCGGCGAAAGGAACGCGCGCGACATCGCGTCGATCCCAGCGCCGATGCCCTGGACCAGGCCCGGCAGGCTGCTGCCCGCCCATTGCGCCGCGTTCGCCAGCGCTTGCCGGAGCGCATTTTCGCTCAGGCCGAGGGCCCGGGCCCATTCCCGCTCGGTCAGGCCGCGCACGATGCGCTGCAAATCGTCCAGCAATTGCGGGGCCTGGACGATCAATAAGGAAATCTGGCTGATCAGCGGCGGCGTCAGCAGCCCCACCAGCCCCAGCGAACCGGCCACCACCGCGCTCACCGCCGCTGCCGCAGAAAACGCCCGCCCGCGCCGCTTTTCGATGCGCTTGGCCAAGGGGACGGAAAGCGCAGCGAGCAGCAGCGCCAAAAGAAACTGGCTGGCCAGGCGTTTCATCGCCCCAAAGGCCAGGATGGCTCCCAGCGCGAGCCCCGCCATGATCGCGTATCTGGCCCGCCGCCGATTGACAGCCGCAGGAATCGAAAGCACCGGCGTCCACCCCCTCAGGTTTTCCAATAGAATACCACATCCGGCGGCATCCCCGGATACACCTACTATATATAGGAAGAAACCGGGGCAGAAACCCCGGCAAATTCAGATCATTTTCAGCAGGTTTTTCGCGTGCTTGTGCCATGGGATCAGGCAGAAGCGGCGGCTGAGCTGCTTGTGCTTGACGCCCATCAAATAACCCGCGAGCGCGATGAGCAAATAGGTGCTCATTCCTCCATCACCTCCTTTGGCTGGGTCGTAACGGTCACATGGCCGGTCGCGCCCCGGGGCTGCACATGAAAGACGGTGGCGTACCAGCGTCCGTCGGTCAGGTCGTCCACGGGCCCGAAGGAAATCTCCAGCGCGGCTACCCGCAGCGTTTCCTCATGGAGAAGCGCGTCGGTCACCACCCCGAGCCGCGCGCCTTCCGCGTCCGAGACACGAAACAGACGGTACTCCGCATCGCGGGGAACACGGGAGGGCTTTCCATCCGCCAGCAGGCTCAATTGGCCGACCAGCGAAATCTGATCCCGCCGGATCCACCTTGGCATCTTCAGCCCGCCCCGGATCACCACGCCCCGAAGCGCGCGCCCATCCTCCGTCAGCACGCCGCGCACCACCCGGCCCGCGTTCTTCCCGTCGATCACCACCGGCATCCCGATCATTTTTTTGAGCCCCGTCAATTTCGATCACCCGGTTTCTATTGTTTCCGGATCGGTTTCGTTCATGCTGGCAATCCTTTCTTTGCACGAACGATGAGCCGCGCTCACAGGGTAAATTTGCAGGTAATGGCGAATGCTCAACAGCGATTGAATATGGAATGTTCGGATTTGTGAAAAAGCAAAAAAAATTATGAAAAAATCGAAAAAAAAGTGTTGACAAAGGGAGATGGTTTGTGGTAATCTATCCAAGCGCTCAAACGAGGGCGCGAGAATCTTGAAAACGATACAGAGAGATTGGAAGAGAAACGACAGTTAATTCTGAGATGAGTTTTACTTGAGACTGTGGGGCTTCCGCGGAGGAAACGAAG
>JAFXZO010000111.1 GCA_017541205.1 Clostridia bacterium
CTTACGACGATGAAAACGGCGTGCGCCACGGGGCCAATCCGGAGCGCGAGTTCGTGGGCGATCCCCGGAGCGAATATTCCTACGGCGTGTTCAACGAGCCCATTGCCCAGGTGGCGGAGCAGTTCATGCCGGGCGCCCAAACCAAAGAAGGCGCGTCCATGGACGAAATCAAGGCCATTCTGGACACCGGCAACCCGGTGCTGGCCTGGTACGTTTCCGCGCCCATGCGGGACATCATGTACCGCTGGAGCTGGCTGGACGAAAACGGCGAAACGGTGCATTGGCCGGGCGGCGAACACGCCGTGGTCGTCTGCGGGTATGACGATGGTTCCGTCACCTACCGCGATCCCAACGCGGGCACGACAGTGGTGATCGACGACGCTACCTTCGCCAGGAGCTTTGCGGAGCTCGGCGGCAGGATCGTTTATTACACCGTTCAATCCGAGAAATGAGGAAGCTCTGCTATAGCAGGCTGTCTGTCGGCAGCTCGTAGATGCGGCGTGACCTGATCGTTTGATTCCCGGTCCCGGCTGTTTTATCCCTTGTACCGGATGCACAGCATCGTCAGATCATCGAATTGCTCTGCGTCGCCCGTGAAAGCGGCGACGCTTTTTTGCACCGCGGAAAGGAGCGCTTCCGGTTCCGCTTTCGCGGATGCGTTCAGCGCATCGAGCAGCCGCTGCGCCCCATAACGCTGATGGCTTGCGCCGTTTGCCTCCGGTACGCCGTCCGTATAAACAAAGAGAATGTCTCCATGCTTCAAGCGGATCTCATAATCGGTATACTCTGTCCGCGCGAAGGCTCCGAGGACCAGGCTGTGACGATCGTGCACCAGCTCAAAAACGCCGCCGCTCCGGAGGATCGGTTCCTCATGGCCGCCGTTGCTCGCTGTCAGGATGCCGGCCGCAAGGTCGAAAATCCCAAGCCATACGGTGACAAACATTTTCGCCTTGTTGTTTCTGCACAGCTGTTTATTGACGTCCGCAAGGATTTCGGCCGGAGTTCCGCCTGCCTGCGCACGGCTGCTGATCCTGTCCTTGGCGGTCATCATGAAGAGCGCGGCGGGAACGCCCTTGCCGGACACGTCCGCGATCACCAGGGCCAGACGCCCATCATCCAGGAAGAAGAAGTCGTAGAAGTCGCCTCCCACCTCTTTCGCGGGCGTCATGGAAGCGCTGAGCTCAAAGGCGCCACAGCCGGTGAATTCCGGGGCGGCCTGCGGCAGGGCCGATGCCTGGATCTGGGCGGCAAGGTCCATCTCCGTCCGAATCCTCTCTTTCTCCGCCGTGGCTTTTGCCAGCTCTTCCGTATGCTGGACGATGCTGGTCTGCATGGTCCGAATCTCCTGGTACAGATCGCCGATCTCGTCCCGGTTCGGGGTGTTCAGGTTCATCACGTCGTCCATGGTATACAGGCTGCCCGCGTCATTCCCATTCTTTTTTATCACAAAGTCCAGGGCGCCCCGCCGCAGTTGGCAAAGAGGCATCACGGCGATCCTGCGGACGACGCGCATCCCGATGAAAATAGCGGCAGCGGTCAGCGCGGCAATCAGGATGATACTATTGTACAGGAACCAGTGCCGCTGTTCCATGACATGATTCATATTGATGTCCGCGAAAGCATACGCGACAGCATAAAAGATGTTTTCATCTTCCGTGGGCAGAGAAATGAACTCAAAGGTATAACAGAGCCAGCCGGATCCATCCGCGTGCACCGCGGAACCGTCTTCGACGTCAGGGTTTTCAGCGCCGATCTGCATTAGGCCCTTCTCCGGGTCTGCCAGCGTAAAAAAACCGTCTTTCCGCTCTTCCGCGACATACAGATGCGTCTGCGGAAACACGCTTTGAGAAGTCTCTATGTCCTGGCAGATGATCTGATAGTCGTCCAGAAGCGTCTCGCCAGGGATCACGTCACTGTAAAAACCGGGCTTGCTTTTCAGCCAGTCTTCGATCACGGCCGGATCGTTCGCGGCCACGGCGCGTTCCCGGGCCTCCCGGAAACCGTCCGTGCCGATTCCCCTTCCGGAACCAATCCACGATCTCCGGGCTGATCAGGGCTGCCACATTCTTCGCGGCGCGGCGCGCTTCTTCAAGATACATTTGGTCCACTTGTCTGGCGTGAGTCCGGTAGGAGACCAGCAGCAGGCAAAAGGACGTGATCAGGATAACCGCCGCGATCAGCAGATTCATTTTGCCCCGGAGGGAAAAGCGGAAATGCTTTGCTCCCCGGTTCTTTCCCGCCTGTCCGCTCTGCCTGTCCACCGCTGTTCACCCCGATCTTTTTTTACGCATGTGTTCCCAGAAAGCGCCTGACTTCCGTTTTTACTCGATGATCAGGAATCCGCTGAAACCGGTAAAGCTGAACACTTCCATAATATCGTCATTCACCCGGCAAACCTTCAGGCTTCCGCCGCAATCGTCCATTTCCTGCTGGATGAAGAGGATCACACGCAGGGCGGCGGAAGTGAGATAGGTCGCTTTTTCCATATCGATGCATACTTCCCGGATATCCTCCCGGTTGTCCAGGTAGGCTTTCTCAAATTTCGGCGCGGCCATGTTGTTGATTTCCCCCTCCAGGGTGATCGTCAGGCTGCCGTTTTCTTTTTTCGCTTCAATGGTCATCTTCCTTTATCCTTTCCTGCGCATTGCTTTGCTGATCCAGCCGCTGGCGTTCCACCAGCTGCGCGAAGAAGCCTCCCTGCGCAATGATCTGGTCATAGGTTCCGTCTTCAATGATTTCGCCCTTGTCCAGCATCAGGATGCGGTCGCAGTTCCGAATGGTGGAAAGGCGATGGGCCACGACGATGCGGGTGCATTTCAATCGGTCGAGCGCATCGGATACCTGCTTCTGGGTCTTATTGTCCAGGGCGGAGGTGTCTTCGTCAAAGATCAGGATATCCAGCTTGGGCGCCACGGCGCGGGCAATCATCAGCCGCTGTTTCTGACCTCCGGAAATACCGCCCTGTCTTTCGGAAATGATCGTCTGCATCCCCATGGGCATATCCCGGATGTCGTCCGCGATGCCGGCGATCTCCGCCGCTTCCCAGGCGCCCTTCATTGTCAGCTGCGGCGCGGAGATCACGATGTTGGAGTATATATCCCCCTGAAACAGCTTTCCATTCTGGGTCACAACGCCCATTTTCCTGCGCAGGGAACGGGGATCGATCCGGGCCAGATCCTTTCCGTCGTAGTACACCGCGCCTTTTTCCGGTTTCTCAAATCCCAGCAGCAGCCGGATCAGCGTGGATTTTCCGCAGCCTGTGCGCTCCACGACGGCGACGTACTCGCCCGCCTTGATTTTGATCGAGAGGTCGGTGAAAATATAAGGCGTGTTTTCTTCATAACGGAAGGATACATGGCTTAGTTCGATGCTTCCCGATACGCGGGTCAGCACTTCCTTTTCCTCCGTGACCTCCGGCTCTGCTTTCAGGATGGGTTCCGCCATTTTGAGGACGGGCCGGAAGGCAGCAATCGAAGCGGCGATGGAAGCCAGGGCGGCAAAAGCGCCCATGACCTGGCCGTATGCGATATTAAAAGCGTAATAACCGGATTCGCCAACGCCGCTTTTAACGGCCAGATAATACAGCACGATATTGCCAATGAGGGAGATGGCGGACAGAAAAACCCGGTTCATCTTCAGGATCGTGGGGGGATTATACGCCATTTCCGCATTTCGGGCGTACAGGTTCGCCCAGCGGGCGAAGGCGCGCTTTTCCGCGCCGGACAGCCGGATCTTCTGGATGCCGCTGACAGTGGCATAGGTCATACCGGCTTCCTGCGCGGCCAGCTTCATCTTCCGCTCGGAGAGCTTTACCTGCATCAGGGAAAAGACCGCGCCGAGAATGACCGTGCTCAGGATGATGACGATGGAAGGCCATACCAGCAGCGGCGCGAAGGAAAAGATCTGCGAGATATACAGCAGGGAAATCAGCGAAGTGAGCCCTGTGGACATGATCTGCGATACCAGCATTTCGCAAAGGGACTTTACGGAGCCGACACGGCTGGCCAGGTCGCCGGAAGCATAGTTCCGAAAGAAGCTGACCGGCAGGGACAGCACCCGCGTCATCACCGCCGCCTCCACCTGCAGGGAGGTTTTCGTGTTGATCCTGCTCATCATCAGTTGGCGCACCACGGAAAGCAGCTCGGCGGAAAAAGCCGCCGACAGCAGGAAGAAGGCCATGCCGACGAGCATGGAGGTGCTCCCGCTTTTCAGCACCGGCCCCGTGATGGCTTTGGAAGCCTGCGTCACAAGCATGCCGACCAGCGTCACCGCCAGCGTCGCCAGAGCGATGAGCGCATAGTCATTGCTGAACAAACAGTTTTTCATATACAGCAGCAGATCCGGAATGCCGAGCTTTTTTGGGGGCAGCGGCTTATAAAAACAGATGGCCTCCGCGTCAAACAGCGCGGCGGTCTTCCGGCTGAGGCGCACATGGCGCGCGGTTGCCGGGTCCTTGAACCAATATCCGTGCAGCGGATGCGGAAGCAGCGCCACAGGCGTGCCGCCCTCCTTCAGAAAGCCCATCATGGGGCCGAAAGCGTCCTTGTACCAGCCTTCCTCCAGTACGACGGTACGGGTCATGATGCCAAGGGGCCTTAAGAGGTATTCCATCTGCTCGTCGGCGTTCCTGACAGAATCGGGAACCTCCGCTGCCTTGCAGTGATAGAATTTCAGGATTTCTTCCAGCGCTTCCCGGGCAATCAGGAAATGATCTTCCAGCTGCTTTTCGCTCCTGCCGCCCAATACAGCGCCTGCCAAACGGACAAAGGATTCCTCAAATACATGCTGGTCGCTCTGCATCCGCTGGCGAATCTGCCTGTCGAACCAACCCATGGATGTTTCTCCCTTCCGCAGAAGAATCACTCGGACGTGATCAGCTCCGTATAATACCCGCTTTTGGCATACAGTTCTTCATGCGTGCCGCGTTCCACGACCTGGCCTTTGTTCATCACGATGATCTCATCACAGTCGCGGATGGTGGAAAGACGGTGCGCGATAACGATGCAGGTAATGCCCCGGCGCTGGATGGCTTTCACCACGTCGTATTCCGTCCGGGCATCCAGCGTGCTGGTGGCCTCGTCCAGAATAATGACGGAAGGATCCTGGGCCAGAACCCGGGCGATTTCCAGCCGCTGGCGCTGGCCGCCGGAAAGGTCGTCTCCGTTTTCGTTCAGTTTGCCCTGGTATCCGCCGGGGCGCTGCAGGATATCGTCGTGGATCTGCGCGTCCCGCGCGGCCATAAAGATTTCAAAATCCGCGATGGATCCGTCCCACATTCGGATATTGTTGGCGATGGTGTCTTCAAACAGGACAATGTCCGGATCCACCACGGCCACCGAGTCGGTGAACACGCCCCGGGGAATTTCCCCGATGGGTTTTCCGTCAAATAAGATCTCGCCCGCCCAGGGCTTATACAGCCCGGAGATCAGCTTGGACAGGGTGCTTTTCCCGCATCCGCTCGCGCCGACGAACGCTACCCGGCTTCCGGGCTTCAGCGTCATGGAAAAGTCCCGGATCAAGGGCTTTTCCAGCCTGGAGTATCCGAACGTGATGTTCTTTAGTTCCACCTGCCCGGACAGCTTGGAATAGTCCACGTCGTCCCGGATCGCCTCTTCCCGGACGTAGGGATCGTCCGGATACTGCATCACGTCCTCCACCCGCTCCATCTGGGTCCTCATTTCCTGGATGGTCTGGCCGGCGCCGATCAGGGTCATGGCGGGGGGAGAGGAACGCCCCCATATAGCCCTGGAAGATCGTGATCATGCCCAGGGTAAAGCTGCCCCGCATGGCATACTGGACGCCCAGGAACATCACCAGGTAATTTGCGGTCTTGCCGATGAACGTGGGGATGATCCCGAAACGGGCGTTCATCCGTTCAAACTTCCGGTCCGCCGTATTGACGGACGCCTGGTAGCCCGCCCATTTTTGAAAGAAACCGTTCTCCGCACCGGTCGCCTTGATGGTTTCCGTCATGCTGATGCCTGCTATGGTGGCGGAGGCCAGCTTGCTCCGGTCCCGCATCTGGACGCGGGTCATATTCACCCGTTTTTTGCTCATCTGCCGGGCAATCAGCAGGGTCAGGAACACCGTGCCCAGGCCGACGGCCGTCATCAGGGGGCTGAAGCGGAGCATGAAAACCAGGTAAACAAACATCATGACCGTGTTCAGCGCCAGGGGAGAGAGCGTAGACACGATCGTTCCCGCGATGGAAGCGTTGGTGGACTGGCGCTGGACGATATCGCCCGTCATGCGCTGGGTAAAAAACTCCATGAGAAGGCGCAGCACCTTCCACATAAAGCTTGTGTTGCCCATGACAGCCTTTATTTCACCGCCGAAAACAACGGGGATATATCCCAAATACAGTTTATGGCTCTTTCCCTGCTCATCAACAGACGTCACATGGATATACCCGACATCAACAGGCTCGCCGTCGGTATATGCATGCGTTTTAAGCTGCGCCATCATCTTATCCTTGGCATCGCTGCTATGCTCGATATAGATGGCATCGTTGATAGATTCAGCATCCCTGTTCGGTGCGTACTCATTGTAGTAATTTCCGATCGTGTTTTCCCGAATGCCGGTCATCGCAGCAAGCTGCTTCCGGGTGATCCGAAGCTCACCCATCTTCCGTGAGAGAGTAATCCTAATCGTCAACATCATGCTCCTTCGTGCCGAATATTATCATTTTTTGAAATTACTGTCGTTGGAAATGCCAAATAATAGCGGATAACGATATTTTTCGGCAGATGATGGAGGAGCACGCGCAAAGAAAAAGGGCCTATGCTTCATGAACGAAGTATAAGTCCTTTTTTGCTGCCGGTCATCTCTTGCCGACATTTTTGTTCACCAGTACGAACAGCCCGCAGATCAGATAGACCCTAATGGGGTTCGTATAAGGTGATTCTGGCGGAGAAGGAGAGATTCGAACTCTCGAACCGTTTTACCGGTTACACGATTTCCAGTCGTGCGCCCTCGACCAAGCTAGGCGACTTCTCCATCGTCGCAAGCATTGCTCTACAACGAAAGGTATTTTAACACAGTTTTTCCATGCCGTCAAGCCAAAAATGGACAAATATTCGCATTAACCCAAATTTCGCATCGGCTGGATCGGGTATGCCCGATACCCGATAGAAGCAGGTGATGGAACGAAGCGCGGAGGGTGCGGTTTGCCCCTTGCCGCGCTTCCTAAACGTGGCTTAATCTGCATTGATAAGCATCGGATACGTCAGATATCGCGCATACGGCAGCTTTTCCATGGTGAAATAGCCTGAAGGGGCGTTCAGCACATCGGGCAGACGGTTTACAATGGTCGCGCAGGTGTGGATCACGGTATCGGGCTTATCAACAGAAAAGCGGGTTTCGGGCTCGCCGTGGATCGTAAACTTACACAGATCGCCTTCGTCTTTTTCATAGATCTTGCCGATGCATTGGGTTTCCACAACGATGCCCTGGTGCGTTACGGTGGTTACGACTGCGCTCATCCCGATCGCCCGGCCCTTTGGGATCGTTTCGCCCAGCGTCTCACTGTGGACATCGTGTTCCGCCAAGACCGGGATCGCCTTTTGCCGGGTCTTTTCAATGCTCAGGCCCAGCTTCATACAGAGCGCCTCGTTGCTCATCCATACATAGGCCGGAACATCCAGGGTATGGGCGATGGTCTTATCGAATTCTTCCTTTGTCAGGCCGACGCCGTGCGCATGGGCGAGGGCGACGCCGTAATCCTCCACATTGTAGCTGACTGCGCCTTCTATTTCGGATACTTTGTGCACGCCGCCCAGGATGCACGCGGGCAGATTGACCCAGAAAACATCCTGCATTCCGCTGCCGACGATCGTACAGCCGGCGCGTTTTGCAAGCGCGTCCAACTGGTTGGCGATTGCAGGGGCGGTGGTCCAGGCGTAGAGTGCTTCTTCTGATGTGGTGATCACATTGATCCCGCGCGTCACGCATTCCAAAATGGGCTTATGCATATCGGCAAGATAGCTTTGCAAAGCCAGGATGGCAATATTTGCGTCACAGTTATCCAGGACGGCATCCGGGTCTTTTTTGATTTTTACGTTCAAAGGACGCTGCAGGCCGGCAACTTCGCCGATATCCTGGTCCACCAATTCTTCGTTCCGATCGATCGCCCCGACGATCCGCGCGCCTTTATCCGCCAGATACCGCGCGATCACCCGTCCCATTTTGCCGCATCCGTACAAGACCACCCGCACCTGATCCCATGTTCCTTGATTCAATTGAATCACCTCCGTTGACAGTGTGCCAGGAGATTTCCTTTTTCATACGGAATTTTTGAATGGATTACAAAAAAATTGTAAAAACATGCTGTCCCATGTTTTTTATTTGTTTCGGGCATGCTATACTACAATTGAAAATCTGTTCAGGGAGGGAGCGAATTTGAAGAAACGGATCGCATGCTTATCGCTTGTTTTCTTTTTGTTCGGCTTAATATGCCTGGCCTTGCCCGGATCGGTTTCGGGGGAAGATAAAGAAGTCCGCCTGCTGTGCCTCAATATCGGCAAGGCGGATTGTATGCTTTTGACTTATGGGGATGAGAACTATTTGATCGACACGGGATACGCGCATACCTACGCCGCATTGAAAACCGCGCTGGAGCAGTTTCAGGTGGAGCGGCTGAACGGCGTGTTTTTGACCCACTGCCACCAGGATCACCAGGGCGGATTAAAAGCGCTGGCCGAGAGCGGCATTCAGGTGGACGCCTGGTACGCGGCAAAAATCTATTATCATGTAGACGGCGGGATACACGCCGCCGTTCAGGCAGCCGCAATACGCGGCGAAAAAGTGACCTGGCTGGAAGCGGGGGAGACGATCCCCGTCGGATCAGACGCGTCCTTTGCCGTGCTTGGTCCGATCAGGGTGGATGAAGAAAATGAAAACAACAATTCTCTTGTTATGCGTTTTTCTTCTCCAGCCGGCAGCATCCTGCTTTCCGGAGACATGAAAAAAGACGAAACGGACAGCATCCTTGCGGCGGGCGGATTCACATCTTGTGATTTATTCAAGGTGGGGCACCACGGAGACAATAAATCCGCAACCAAGGATATGCTCCGGATCGTAAAGCCGAAGGCCGCCGTCATCATGACCGACAGCCGAGAGGAAGCGGACACGCCCGCGCCATCCCTCCTGTCGAATCTTGCGGATTTAGGCTGCGCCGTTTATGTGACCCAGAATGCGCACGACGCCTTCCTCTTTACCCTGCGCGGCGGCGAAATCATATCCGTGCTCGACGTTGAATGGGATCATGTGCCAAGCCGGACAGAGGGCTTGCAAATATCAATCGATCTGGATAATGATACGCTGAGCGTGGTCAATACGGGCAAGATGGACGTGCAATTAGAAAACTGCATTCTGTATTCTTCCAAGGGGGACGAGACGCTTATCATTCCCAGCATGGATCTGAAAGCCGGGAAAACCTTTGTGATCGGCACGCGAAAATCGGAAGGACAGATCGATTGTTTCTGGGATACCAAACGGGTATGGAATCGAACCAAGCTGGACACAGCCATTCTCTATGATGCCTATGGGCGCATCCTGGCCGTCACCAATAACGGGATGCCGGAATAAGATGATAGGGGTGAGCGGCTTGCCGGTCATCCAAGATCATTGACGCGGCGGCCTGCCGCCAGGCTGTGTTTTTCTTCCCGGGCAGCGGGCCGACGCAAGGGAGGAATCCAGCATGAATCCAATCCGTCATCCACTGCCCTGCGGCTGCGGAAGCAAAGGCAGGGATTATCACCCCAGGCCGGAACCCTTTCAGCCGCCCCCGAAAAACGGCCCTGATTGCTGCGGCGGATACTTGATGCAGCGCGTGATCGCCTTTGGACGGCTGTACCGCCGCAAAGCCTGCTATCCGATATGCTTAAGCTGCCTGCCGTCCCAAGCCAGGCCGCCGTTTACCGTGATGGAAGCAACCCCCTGTGGCTTGCCCAGGTGGGAAGAAGGCGCAAGGCGTGATAGGCGGGGCATGACGCTGCTCGTTACCGTTCCTTTGCAGGCGCGGGTACGGGACCAAACGGGCTGTATGTACGTCGTTTCAACGCAGATCGAAGAAGAATTGACGCTGCGGTACGCCTGCCAGCCGGCGGAATACTGGCGCGGACAGCCTTTCGTGCAGGCCGCCGTGCGCCTGGCCGGCCGCGCGTGCCCCTGCGATGGAAGCGAATGTGAAATCCCGCTCGAGGTTTCGCTGGAAGGATATATGCTCTCGACCTGCATGGTGAATCCGCCATTTTCATCCTCCTGCCCGCCGCCTGACCGGCCGTGGTATCCGCCGCCGATCGGATACGGCGCGGATTGCTGGTAAAAAAACAGGAAGCGCATCGCACCTGATAAAGGCGATGCAGCTTCCTTCTTTTTTTATTTGATTAAAAATGCAGCGTGAGCTGAACCAGTTCATCCGGCGCTGAAATAAGCCGGCCGGCGCCGTTTGAAACCAGCTCTTCCCTTGGCCGATAGCCCCACAGCACGCCCACGGTCGCCATACCGGCGGCGTTTCCGCATTGCATATCCGTGGCCGTATCGCCTACATACCAGCATTCCTGCGGAAGGACGTTCATGCGGCGCGCCAGAATGAGCGCGCCTTGAGGATCAGGCTTCAGCCTGATTCCTTCCTGACGGCCCAGGATCTCGGCAAAGGAAACTTCCGGGAAATAGTGATGAAGCACGTTTTCCGCGTCGGACTGATCCTTGTTGGTGAGCACGGAAAGGAGCAGGCCGTTTTCATGCAGACGCAGGAGCATCTCTGTTACGCCCTGAAACGGGACGGAATTCACCTGGCTGTTTTGCGCGTAATCTTGTTTATAAGCGTTCAATACCTGATCGAACATTTCCCTGCGCTCTCCGATCACGCGCTCCGTCAGCTTCAGCACGCCGTTTCCAACCTTATACTTATATTCTTCTTCCGGAAAAACGGGCAGGCCAAACCGCTTCAGCGTCCTGTTCATGGCGGCGGCGATATCCGGCAGCGAATGGATCAGCGTGCCGTCCAAATCAAAAATCACGGCTTTTTTCAATAGAAATAGACGCCTCCTTTTCGCGATGATTGTAACACAGGTATGGTTTTTCCGCAAGAAGGGCAAGCTAAGGAAAAAGGAGGAAGACAGCATGAGAGCGTACCGTTTCAAGCGGTTTTTGAAAGCGATGGCGATCCTTTTTGCCGCGCTCGCGGTGTATTTTTACGCGAACCATCCGGCGCAGGCCCCGGTCGATCCTGGCGCGGCTGATCCGGAAAGCACCCAGGTCCCGTCCGCGAGCGTCTTGAATCAAAGCGATCGGGTGACGGCCGGCTGCGATATCCTGCAAACAATGGGTTTTTCCCGCTGCGGTCACAGCGTAACCAGGCGGATCGAAACGCCAAATCATCTGATCGGCGCGGATTTTGCCGCGGTACAAGCCTATTATGAGCTTTGGCAGATCGACAGCTTTTCCAAAGACCATATCGCCATGAGCCGGGAAATCCCTTTGTTTTGCCCGATGCATACCGTGATCTCCGTGGATGACGCGGGAAACGCGGTTCTCTGCCAAAATATGTATGGGGATGGGATGGCGATCATAAAAACGACCGATTTATCGATCGATCAATTCGATGCGGAAACGCGGGAAGCGCTGCTGCTCGGGATCGGGTTTGACAGCCAGACGGACGCCGAGGTTTATCTGAATGGGCTAAGTTCATAAACTGCCGCGGCGCGCCGCATTGACACACAGGGCAAAAAACGGTATAATCTCCCTGCAATCAAACGCTGGGAGGGCCGTATGCCGCAAAAGCATGGAACGCGAGGACGAAAAAAACGCTCCCCGTATCTGTTTATGATCCTGGCCGCCATTCTGATGACCGCGCTGGTCATCGTCGGCGCAAGGGCAATGAACGCGTGGAACCTGTATGAAACGGAGGCCGCCGTTACGCCGACTCCTTCTTCGACCGTTCGGCCGATCAGCGTAACGCCCGATCCGAACCGCGCAACGCCCGCCCCGACGAATACGCCGGCGCCGACCCCATCGCCGGTGCCGACCGCAACGCCCAGCGTGCTGAGCGTAGGATCCCAGGGCCAGATGGTGAAAGACCTGCAAACGCGGCTGAAAGAATTGGGCTATTACGAAGGGAATATAGACGGAGATTACGGGAGCGGCACAAAGGCTGCCGTCGAAGCGTTCCAGCAGGTGAACGGCCTGGACGCAGACGGCATCGCCGGCCAGAAAACGTTGTCCGTGCTTTATTCCGAAAGCGCGCTGCCCAAGCCCGGCCCGGTGGATACCCTGGAAAGCGCGATTCCGCTTTTGGTCAACAAATGGAATTCTTTGCCCGCGGCATTTGAGCCAAAGGATCTGGTGACGGTCAAAAGCGTAGTGGGCAGCCTGATGACCTATGAGCGCAACGATATTCAGGGCGTCCGGGAGGCGGCGGAAGCCCTCGCCCGGATGATCCAGGCTGCGATAAACGACGGCGTTTCGCCCTGGAAGCTTCGGGAAGGATACCGCACCATTGCCGATCAGCGCCGCATCTTCAACAACCGGGTCAATACGTATATGAAAGAAAACGAATTGACCCGGTCCCAGGCCATCGCGCGAACCAGACAGAGCGTTGCGGACCCCGGACAGAGCGAACATCATACCGGCCTGGCGTTTGATCTCAACGTGCCGGGACAGTCCTTTGGCGATACCGCGCAATATATATGGCTGAAGCAGAACTGCTGGGATTACGGCTTCATCATGCGCTATACGGATGAAAAGGACGATATTACCGGCATCGTCGGCGAAGAATGGCACGTAAGATACGTGGGCGTCAACCACGCCCAGCGCATGCGCGATCTGGATATGTGCCTTGAAGAATACGTGGAATATTTATCCAAGCAATGATCTGATTCATGGAGCGAAATCCGCACGGCGGGTTTCTTTTTTATTGGGCGGGCTTTGCTTCGGTGATGCCGGCGATGCGAAGCATTTCATCGCGAAGATAGGCGCATAGACGCTCTTTTTCTTCATTGGCGCTGATCTGGGCGTTATAGCGGGTCGGTACGCCGAAGGTTATGGTGCGCTTGCGTTTATTGGCGTAAATGGGAATGAACAGAGGACACTTGCCCGTTTTGCTGCTGTACATTTGGCCGATCATGGTAAACCCGGTAAAAAACTCGCTGACTCCCTCGCGCATATAGCGGTGATCGGCGGAGGTTTCGGCGTTTTCAGGAAAAAGGAGGATGTTGTCGCCCGCCTGCATGGAGGTCACGGTTTCGCGGAAGGTCTGCATCAGTTTTCTCGGATTATCGTGATAGACCGGAATGCAGTTCACGGATTTCATGATCCAAGCCAGGAACGGCGCGCCGAGCTTGCCCATGATTGCGTTCAGCAGCTTTCTGCCTCTTTTCACATTCTGGAACACGCCGTTCATCGTTCTGTCCAGAATTTCGTTTTTATCCGTCATTTCATAAGCAACCCAAGGGCGGAACCAGAACGGCACATACAGGGTCGCCACGACGGGGCCGTATATTTCCCCGTGGTTGCATACGAATACGCAGGGGATATCTTTATCCAGGCGGACGTTTTCCTTGCCTCGGACTCTGTGATAGCACAAGGGTGTCAATATCCAAATGATCGCCTTGATGCCGTAGCGCTTCATGCTTTTTTGAACGACGACCCGCTCCAGTTGCTCGCGCAGCGGGACGTTCTCGCCGCCGGATTCCCGGATTTCCATGTACCGACGAAGCTTTTCCAAGTGCTGGCAGGTCAAGGGGAATTTGACGGTGAACACGATCGCCAAGCCGACCAGGATCAGGGCGGGCAGCGTCAAAAACGGGCTGAAGGAACGGAAAACCGTATCCCAATCTTTGGGGGAATCCTGAGCAGTGAATAGGCAGATCAGGGTCAGTCCGATCAAAGACACGATCTGCCCGCCCAGGGAAGAAAGGAGAATGCGCAGCTTCTGCGCCCTATCGATCGCGTCGCCGGGCTCATGGCCGACGGTGAAGGACGCCGCCCGGCGCATATCGTCCTCCATGCGGATCAAAACCCTTGCGCACACCGTCGCGCCGGCCGTACACAGCGCGAGGGAAATATAGCTGAATACGGAACCGGGCGTATTCAAAAAGATGACAAAAAGCACCAGGGCGCACATCCACATCGCCAGGCCGATCATCAACAGAAAATTGGGGTCTGTTTCCCGCGCCGCTTTCCCGCGCAGCACGGCTTCCGCGGCCAGGCTCGCCGCAAAGGTGCACAGCAGCGCGATGCCCATACATGGGATCAACACGCTCGCCGTCATCGCGATATAGGTAAAGCACAACACCTGGGTAGCCTGGACCCCGGCGATAACAAACAGCATCATGAATTTATACATTTTATAGGCATGCGCGCCCCGAATGGCTTCCAATTCAGTCCGGTCTTCCCGGGAAAACGCGCGCGTCCTTTCGTGCATCCGGTCCGGCGGAAAAGATTCCAGGACGCCGCAGAGCAAGTATCCGCCGATGAGCGCCCAAACAGCGCCCCGGCTCAACGGGCTCGAAAGGAGCAATAATAAAAGCGGCAGAAGGAACAGAACCTGCAAGAAGAGAAAACACAGCAGGCTATTTCCTGTTTTTTTCTGGCTTATCAGACCTTTATCCATGAAATACCAGGCGAAGACGGGACGCAGCGTGAGGCAGAAAACGATCCCGGCCAGCCGCCAAAAATCTGTGGTATTCAGAGGGATATAATAAATTAAATAGAAAAAAAGCAGAATCAGCAGGAAGATGAGAATCGCAGCAAATCCCCTTCGGAAAGCTTTCGGCAAAAGGTTTTCCCGGGCGGGAAGCAGCATGACGCCGAGCCTCAAAGCCGTTAGGCCCGCCAAATACAACGCGCCTCCCAGGATCGGCATGGAAAGAAGCGCATTGGAAGTCAGCATACAAAAGAAACAGGAATAAAGCGTTCCGATCGTCAGAAAAGCCCGCACCGAAGGATTCGCTTCCATTTCATGCTGCCGCAACGCCGTCTCCTCCCCATAATTCCCTATTCTGCTTGCTATTGTACCCCTAATTTCCAAAAATCGCAAGTGGGGAGAGGTTTTTGGCGCGGAGTGGTGCTTGCATTTCAATAAAAACTGTGTTATTATATAGGATAGTGCTTTATGCGCTGCATGAAGCGCTTTGAAGTCAACAAGATGAATTTGGAGGGTGTTCCATATGGGCTGCACGGTTGAAAAAATTTCTGGTAACCAAGTAAAAATCACGTTCGAGATCGCTTCCGAAAAATTTGACGAAGCGGTTCAGAAGGCATATCTCAAGCTGCGCGGCAGGCTGAATGTGCCCGGCTTCCGCAAAGGCAAGGCTCCCCGCAAGCTGATCGAAAGCATGTATGGCGAAAACGTATTTTATGACGAAGCCTTTGATATTGTTTTCCCGGACGAATATGAAGCCGCTGTGAAGGAAAACAGCCTGCAGGTGGTTGACCGCCCCGAAGTGGACGCGCTGGATCAGATCGGCGTCGGCAAGGACCTGAAATTCTCCGTCAAGGTGTTTGTGAAGCCCGAGGTGGAGCTTGGCAATTACAAGGGCCTCAAAGCCACGAAGTACGTCCATCAGGTGACGAGCGAAGAGATCGACGCCCGTATTCAGGAAGACGTCGATAAGGCCACCACCATGGCGGATGTGACCGACCGCGCCGTGGAAAACGGCGACAGCGTGAACCTCAATTATCTGGGCACTGTGGACGGCGTTGCCTTTGAAGGCGGCACCGCGGAAAACCAGACCTTAGTGATCGGCTCCGGCCACTTTATCCCCGGCTTTGAAGAGCAGATGATCGGCATGCAGATCGGCGAGGAAAAAGACCTGAACGTGAAATTCCCCGAAGAATACCATGCCGAGAATTTGAAGGGCAAGGACGCCGTCTTCCATGTGAAGGTAAACGGCATCCAGGCCAAGGTGACGCCCGCCCTGGACGATGATTTCGCCGCTGACGTGAGCGAATTTGATACCTTCGCCGAATACCGCGAAAGCATCGAAAAGGAATTGACCGAACGCGCCAAAAAGAACGCGGATACGCAGCTGGAAAACGAGCTGGTTCAGCAGGCGGTCGACGCCGCGGACTGCGACATCCCCGAAGCCATGATCGATGACGAAATCGACGTCATGATGCGCGAAATGAAGCTCCGCATGATGTATCAGGGCCTGAAGTTTGAGGATTATCTCAAGTACACCGGCCAGAGCGAAGACCAGGTGAAGGAAATGTACAAGCCCGAAGCCAAAAACCGCGTGAAGATGCAGCTGGTGCTGGAAGCGCTCGTCAAGGCCGAGGGCATTGAGCCCACGGAAGAAGAAGTGGAAAAGGTCACCGCCGACGAAGCCAAGCGCTCCGGCCGCGATGTGGAAGAATTCAAGAAGGGCCTCAACGACCGCCAGAAGGAATACCTGAAGGAAAACGCCGCCATTCGCAAGGTGGTCGATCTGATCGTCGCCAGCGCAAACGTCGAAGAAAAGGACGAAAGCGAGCGCGTGGACGCCGCGGATACCCTGAAGGCTGTGGAAGAAGCGGTGGAAAACGCAGGGCTGGACAAAGAAGAAGAATAACGCCCTTTGAAAAGCAGGCGCGCGGAATAAACCAAGCCGCTTTGTCATATCCTATGAAGGACCTGCCTCGCCGCCCTATGTGCGGCGGGGTCTGCCTTACCAGGAGGGCGGGAGGAAAACAGGAGGAAACTAAACCGATGTCTTTGATCCCTTATGTGGTAGAACAGACCGTGCACGGCGAAAGATCATACGATATTTATTCCCGCTTGCTCAAGGACCGGGTCGTGTTCCTTGGCAGCGCGATCGACGATCAGGTTGCCAACGCGGTCGTTGCTCAGTTGCTGTTCCTGGAAACGGATAACCCGGACGCGGATATCAACCTGTATATCAACAGCCCGGGCGGCTCCGTGACCGCGGGCATGGCGATCTTTGATACCATGAATTATATCAAGTGCCCGGTGCGTACGGTTTGCATCGGCATGGCTGCGTCCATGGGCGCGTTTTTGCTGATGGCGGGCGAAAAAGGCAAGCGCCTGGCTCTTCCCAACAGCGAAGTCATGATCCATCAGCCTTCCGGCGGCGCGTCCGGCCAATCCACGGATGTGACCATTCACGCAGAATGGCTGCTGCGCACCAAAAACAAAATGAACGGCCTGATGGCCAAGATGACCGGACAGCCCCTGGAAAAAATCGCGCACGACGTAGAGAGAGACTATTTCATGTCCGCCCAGGAAGCGCTGGAATACGGCATCATCGACGAAATCTATCAGCCCCGTCAGAAATAAGTAGAGGTAAACATGGCGAAGGACGATCTTACATCCCGGAAACTGCGCTGCTCCTTCTGCGGGAAAACCCAGGACCAGGTGCGCCGGATCATTGCCGGCCCGGGCGCCTATATCTGCAATGAATGCGTAGCGCTCTGCCAGGAAATCGTGGCGGACGACATGGATTTGATGACCCCCGTTTCCGAAATGGGGCAGATCCCCACGCCTTCCGAAATGAAGGAAGTGCTGGATGAATACGTGATTGGCCAAGAAAAAGCCAAGCGCACGCTTTGCGTCGCGGTATACAATCACTATAAGCGAATCGGCGCGCCGATCAAGAAAGACGGCGTGGAGCTGCAAAAATCCAATATCCTGATGATTGGCCCGACGGGCTGCGGCAAAACCTATCTGGCCCAATCTCTGGCAAAGATCCTGAACGTTCCCTTTGCGATCGTGGACGCGACGGCCCTGACAGAAGCGGGCTATGTGGGCGAGGATGTCGAAAACATCCTGCTGCGCCTCATCCAGGCGGCCGGCAACGATATTCAGGCCGCACAGCGCGGCATCATCTACATCGACGAAATCGATAAGATTGCCCGCAAAGGGGAAAACGTGTCCATCACGCGCGACGTAAGCGGCGAAGGCGTGCAGCAGGCGCTGCTGAAGATCCTGGAAGGCACGCTGGCCAACGTGCCCCCGCAGGGCGGACGCAAGCATCCGCACCAGGAATGCCTGCAGATCGATACCACCAACATCCTCTTCATCTGCGGCGGAGCGTTCGACGGCCTGCCGCGGATCATCGAACAGCGAACCGGCAAAAAAGCGCTGGGCTTTGGCGCTGATCCCATTGGGAAAAAGCAGCAGAACGTCGGCGACGTGCTGCGGGAATTGCGGCCGGAGGATCTGCTCAAATTCGGCCTGATCCCGGAGTTTGTGGGACGTTTGCCCGTGAGCGTCACCCTGGACGCGCTGGACGAAGACGCGC
Source organism: Clostridia bacterium (assembly GCA_017541205.1). Classification (GTDB taxonomy): domain Bacteria; phylum Bacillota; class Clostridia; order Christensenellales; family Aristaeellaceae; genus RUG563. Next base: position 18,243 of record JAFXZO010000111.1, read on the forward strand.
TCATGCGGATCCTGACCGAGCCGCGCAACGCGCTGGTCAAGCAGTACCAGAAGCTGGTGGAATTGGACGGGGCTGAGCTGGAGTTTGAGCCGGATGCCCTCAAAGCCATCGCAAAGCAGGCCATCGACCGGAAGACCGGTGCGCGCGGCCTGCGTACCATCATCGAAAACGCGATGCTCGATACGCTTTTTGATCTTCCCGGGCGCAAGGATGTACGCAAGTGCATTATCACCAAGGAAGTGATCGAGAGCGGGCAAAAGCCCAAGCTGGAGCTCGGCGAGCCCGCGCCTAAGCTGGCTCACCGCACCAGACGTCCAAAATCCATTTCAGACGAACCGACAGCCAGCTGATAAAACAAACGGCCGCGCAAGGACATATACGCCTCGCGCGGCCGCGGTTTTTTGAATTGATTACAAGGTCAATACCCGTTTGGATTCTGCTTTTGCCAGTTCCATGCGTCTTTGCACATGGCGGTCAGATCGCGTTGGGCCGTCCAATGCAGCAGATCTCGGGCCCGGGTGGCGTCGGCATAGCAGACGGCGATATCGCCGGGGCGGCGCGGCGTGATCTCGTAGGGAATTTTAACGCCGTTCGCCTTTTCAAAGCTGCTGACGATGTCCAGAACGCTGTACGGCGTTCCGGTGCCCAGGTTGAAGATCTCCACGCCGCTATGGTGTTTGGCGTAATTCAAAGCGGCCAAATGCCCTTCCGCCAGATCCATCACATGGATATAATCTCTTTCGCCGGTACCGTCGCGGGTGGGATAATCGTTGCCAAATACCCGCAGGTGATCGAGCTTGCCGGAGGCGACCTGACAGATAAAGGGCATTAGGTTGTTGGGGATGCCGGACGGGTCTTCGCCGATCCGGCCGCTCTCATGGGCGCCGATGGGATTGAAATACCGGAGCAGCACGAAGGAACGGGTTGGATCGGCGGCGGCGACGTCGGTCAATATCCGTTCGCTGATCCATTTGGTCCAGCCATAGGGGTTGGTGCAGCCGGTGGGGAAATCCTCCCGCAGCGGCATTTTCTGGTTGGTGCCGTACACGGTGGCGGATGAAGAGAAGACCAGCACCCGGCAATCATACTTTGGCATCACGCGGCACAGGGTCATGGTGGCGTCCAGATTGTTCTGGTAATAGTTCAGGGGCTTTTGCACGGATTCGCCGACGGCCTTGAGGCCGGCGAAATGGATCACCGCATCCGGCCTGAATTGCTCAAAAACGGAGGCGACCGTTTTTTCATCCGTACAGTCTCCCACGATCAAGGGGGCTTGCCTGCCGGTCAGCTCCTCCACGCGTCGAAGAGATTCCGGATTGGAGTTATCCAGATTATCCAGCACAACGATATCCAGGCCATTCTCAAGAAGCACCAGGGCGGTATGGGAGCCGATATAACCCGCTCCGCCGGTCAGCAGTACGCGCATGAAAGCATCCTCCTCCTATTGCGGCAGACTGTTTCCGTCAGCATGAAACAACCTTGTTCCCGCATATAATAATATACGTTATTGCGCGCCCGTGTCAATACGGAAAACCGGTTTCAATTGCGGTTTTTCTTTTTTTGTGGTAAAATAGGAGGGAAGAATCCCGAGAAGGAGAGCACAATGAAAAAACATGGCGTAAGCAGCAAAGAAAGCCACAAAAAACCCAAAGATATTGGTTTGATTGGAAGGCTGATGGCGAAGCTGCCTTCCTCCTCGCCGGTGTTTTATCCGCTGTATTTGGCGAAGCAGCTATATACCGTGGAGGAGGTGTATCCGTCTTCTCAGCTTCCCAAGGAGTTTAACGGCCTCAGGATCGTTTTCGCTTCGGATATCCATTATGGCAAGCTGTTTGGGGAGGAGCGGGTGCGCCTGCTCTCCAAGCGGATCAACGATCTCAAAGCCGATATTGTGATCCTGGGCGGCGATTACGGGGAGCACTCGGACGGCGCAATCCGTTTCTTTCAGCTTAAGCCCGGTTTTCAGGCAAATCAGATGGTGCTTGGCGTGATGGGCAACCATGACAGGATGTACCCGGAAGAAAATTTTCCGCTGCTTCTTGACGCCATGCGCAGCGATGGCGTAACGCCCCTGGTAAATGACGCGGTTACGATCGAAAGGGAAGGGAAACGCCTCGTCATTGCCGCGACGGACGACTTTTTTTCCGGCAATCCGGATTTAAGCTATACGGCCTATCGCTGCCGGAACGCCGATTTTGTGATCTATGTTTCCCATATTCCCGATATCCTTCCGGAAACATACCGCATGCCGGGCGGCCCATTTTATCAATTGGCCCTGTGCGGGCATACCCATGGGGGACAGGTAGCCATTGCCGGCAAGGCGATCAAATCCTCCAGCGGATATGGCAACCGCTTCCTTTCCGGCTGGTATCATGAAAACGGCGTGGATATTATGGTCAGCAACGGCGTGGGAACCTCCAGCCTTCCCGTCCGCTTTGGCGCAAAACCGCAGATTCATTTGATTACCCTGCGCTCCACCCAATCACCCTGAAAGCAAAATCCCCTGCAGGTGCAAATCGCACGCCCGCAGGGGATTTGATATATAAACGCCGTTAAGGCGGTCTTCATAAAGTGGCTTGCGCTTTAGGAAAGCGCAGCGGTCGCTTCGCCGTCGTCCGCATAATCAGTCTGTACCAGATAGGCGCTGATGGATGTGAGAAAACGGGATAGTTCCGTTTTCTCCAGGCTGCCCGTATCCAGGTACATTTGATTTCTTGCGGAATACATCAAAGCCAGAATACCCAGGAGAGATTTTGAATCGACATTGTAATTGCCGGAGCGCAGCTGAATGTCTACCGGATATTCCTTGCAGATGCTGCACAAATGCTCGGCGGCTTTCATGGAATCCACATGAATGTGAATGTTCATCGAAAGCTTCTCCTTCCGGGCGGCACGTTTGGCGCTGCCCTTTGCACTGCGAGCGTAAGTATACCATAACGGTTCAAAAAGAACAAGTAGAAAGAACACACACACTTTATTGCCGAAAATTGTGCAAAATGTATATATTGGTATAGAATAAAACAATGCATGATTTGGAGCGCATTTATACATTGCCCGATAATATAGAAGAAATTAAATAAAGCCTTGCAAGGCGGGAAGCGAAATGCTATAATACCCATGGAGAAAAAAACAAACTGGGAATGAAAGAACGGTATTATGATCCTGGAACATGTTTTCGGAAAGGGAGAGCCTCATGAATATACATAAATCCGCGGAAGATTATTTAGAAATGATCCTGATGCTTCAGGAACAGAAGGGCTATGTTCGCTCGATCGATATCGCAAACGCTCTGGGCGTTACCAAGCCTTCTGTCAGTTTCGCCATGAAAAGGCTGCGCGAAAACGGCTATATTCTGATGGATGAAGGAAACTGTATTACGCTTACGGAAAAAGGCATGGAAATCGCCCGCCGGATCTATGACCGGCATAAGGCGCTCACCAGGTTTTTGATCCAGATAGGCGTGGACGAAAAAACAGCCCGGGAGGATGCCTGCAAGATCGAGCACGATATTTCGGATACGACTTTCCGCGCCGTACTCAGCCAGCTGCCGGGGGATCAGGAAGCCTGATCGGCCGGCTTCAAAGCTCAGCGCCTTTTTCCCGTACAGGAGAAAGGGGCTTTTTTACATATAATAAAGCCCGTCGCATCGTGCGCCCGGGCAGGAAAAACGTTCCTTTATGCAGACAGCTGTTTCAGCATCCATTGTTTGACCGTATCCACCATCCGTTCCAGATGATTGTCGTAGCAATGCGTATCGCCCTCGATCATGGCAAACTGGCAGTGCCGATAGCGGGCCGCGGCATCCTTGGCGGATTGGATCAGCTCCGGTCCGTCCAATTCGCCCTGCACGATGAGGACGGGACCGGCATAACGGTCAATCGCTTCCTCAACGTGAATGGTCTGCGCCACGCGGATATAATTATTTCCAAGCTTCCAATCGTTCCAGACGGTCAATTCTTCCGGGAGGTTATTCGGGTCAAAATCCGTGCCGAGCAGATTGCCGCTCCTGGCCAGATCAGGGATCATGCAGGCGGGAGAAAGGGGAATGATCCCCTTGATCCTGTCATGCTCCAGGCCGCCCGTCAGGATCACGGTCAGCCCGCCCTGAGAATGCCCGAGCAAATATAGATCCGTCACAAAATCCAGGCTCCTCGCGTAATCGACCGCAGTCATGGCGTTTGTGAGCCATTTATAGAGGGTATGGTCGCGAAACTTTCCTTCGCTTTTTCCATGGCCGTACATGTCCACCCGCAGGGTCGCGCAGCCGATTTCATTGAGCATATGCGATACGGCCAGCAGATGGCGTTCCTCGCTGTGCCCCGTGAAGCCGTGAATGATGATGACCAGGGGATGCTTTCCTGCCGCTTTGGCCGGCATTTCCAGCGCCGCGTTCAGCTTGATACCGTCGTCGATCAGATACATCGTATTTCCTCCGCGTTATAAACAGAATAATTGCTTCGTTCAAGGTCTCCTTTTTCTTCCTGCCTATCATATTGTTTTTTTCGTTCCTTGTCAAGAATAACGGAAAAACCTTTTTCCCTTGGTCTTTTTGAACAAATAGGATTTCGCGATCCGATGCTTTACAGCGCAAAACAAACATGCTATAATTTGACGGAAAGCTATAAACGAAGGGGAAGAGGACGATGGATCATACGACGGAAAACCAGGAAAAACGAAAGGTTGTGTTTTCGGGCATTCAGCCCTCCGGCAATATTACATTGGGCAATTATATCGGCGCGCTTCGGAACTTTTCTTTGTTTGACGATGCGGACTGTCTGTACTGCCTGGCCGATCTGCATACCTTGACCGTGCGGCAGAACCCCGCCGAGCTTCGCAAGCGCACGGCGTCCCTTGCCGCCGTGTACGTTGCCTGCGGGCTTGACCCGGACAAAAACATCATCTATTGCCAGAGCCATGTTCCCGCCCACGCGGAGCTGGCCTGGAGCTTGAATTGCTATACCTACATGGGCGAGCTTTCCCGCATGACGCAGTTTAAGGATAAATCCGCTAAGCACGCCGATAATATCAACGCGGGTCTGTTTGATTACCCGGTGCTGATGGCGTCCGATATCCTGCTGTACCAGACCAACCTGGTTCCCGTGGGTGTGGATCAAAAGCAGCACGTGGAAATCTGCCGTGATATCGCCCAGCGCTTCAACAGCATTTACGGCGATGTGTTCGCGATCCCCGAGCCTTACATCCCCAAGGCGACCGCGAAAATCATGAGCCTGGCGGAGCCTGCCAGGAAAATGAGCAAATCGGACCCTGACGATACCTACATCGCCATTTTGGATAAGCCCGACGATATCCGCCGCAAATTCAAGCGCGCCGTGACCGACAGCGACGGCGAGATCCGCTTTGATCCCGAAAATAAGCCCGGCGTCAGCAATCTGCTTACGATCCTGTGCGTACTCAAAAAAGAAAGCATGGAAGATACGGTTGCTTCCCTCCAGGGCCTTGGCTATGGCGCGCTGAAGGAAGCGGTCACCGAGGCCGTGATCGCGGAGCTGACGCCCATTCAGGAACGCTATAACAGCATCATCGCCGATAAGGACGGCTTGAACGCCATGCTCAAGCGCAACGCGGAGCGGGCCGCCTGTCTGGCGCAGAAGACGCTTAGGAAGGTGTATAAAAAGGTCGGGCTGTACCAGGTATAACCCCACAGACGGAAACCGGAAATCAAGGAGGTGATTCCCATGCATCCTTATCCCGGCGATATTACCGACGTGCACGGCATCCGTGTCGGCCATGCCCAAAGCGGGCGCGGAAAAACAGGGGTGACCGTGGTGCTTTGCCGCAAAGAAGGGGCGATGGGCGGCGTATCTGTGCGCGGCGCCGCTCCCGGCACGCGGGAAACGGATCTGCTGCGCCCCGGCAACCTGGTAGAGAATGTGAACGCCATCGTTTTATCGGGCGGCAGCGCGTACGGGCTGGACGCGGCGGGCGGCGTGATGCGGTATCTGGAACAAATGGACTGCGGCATGGACATGGGCGCCGTGCGCGTACCGATCGTGCCCGCAGCCGTGCTGTTTGATTTAGCGGTCGGCGATCCTTCCATCCGCCCCGACGCGGCCATGGGCCGCAGCGCCTGTATGGCGGCGGCAAAAGGAATGGCGCAGGGCAAGGTCGGCGCGGGAACCGGCGCGACCGTCGGAAAACTGGTTCCCGGGGCCGTGCCGCAGGACAGCGGGCTCGGCTCCGCCTCCATCACGCTGCCCGAAGGCGTCACCGTCGGCGCGGTGGTTGCCGTCAACGCGGTTGGGGATGTCTACCACCCGGAAACGGGCGAGGTGCTCGGCTGCGCGCACATGCCGGATGGCACACAGGTGCTTGCGGAAGGGCTCTTGTACGGCCATGCGCCGGTGCCGCAGCAGATTCGCATTCCTGCGCCCGGCAGCAATACCACCATTGGGGTCGTGGCCGTTGACTGCAAGCTGACCAAGGAACAGGTAAACAGGCTGGCGGATGTATCGCACGACGGCCTGGCCCGGACCATCCGTCCGGTGCATACGCAAATGGACGGCGATACGCTGTTTTCCGTTGCGACGGGCCGGACGGACGCGGAAGTGAATTTCGTCAAGCTGTGCGCCGCCGCCGCGGAAGTGACCGCCAGGGCGATCGCGAACGCCCTTTTTTATGCAAGGCTATGATTACAGGAATTGGATTGGATTTGTGCGAAATCTCGCGCATGGAAAAGCTGCTTGAGAACAATCGTTTTCTGATGCGGTATTTCAGCGACGAGGAGCAGCAGTATATCCTCGAAAAAGGGAAAACCGGCGCGCAGACCATGGCCGGTATCTTCGCCGCCAAAGAAGCCCTCATCAAAGCGCTGGGCTGCGGCATTACGGGCGGCGAACTCAATCATATTACGATTGCGCATGACGCTTACGGCGCGCCGCATTATTCCCTGATGGGTGAATTTGCGAGGTTTGCCGAAGATCAGCGCGTTTCCAGCTTTTCTCTTTCCATTACCCACGAAGCGGGGATCGCGGCGGCTGTATGCATCGCGGAAAGGAATGATTGATTTCCATGCTGTATGACGATTCCATGCTGGGTTTTCATTTCGTTCTTACGCCGGAGGATGCGCGCCGCACGGAACAGAAAGCCTTTGATTTGGGCGTGCCCAGCTTACTGCTGATGGAGCACGCCGCAATCGCCGTGGTGGATGAGCTGGAAAAAACGCTTGGCGGATGCAGTGGCAGGCGAGTCTTGTTCCTGTGCGGCACAGGCAATAATGGCGGGGACGGCTTGGCCGCTGCCCGCCTTTTTCAGATGCGGGGCGGATTCGCGGAGGTATGGCTGTCGGGCGGCCCCAAAACCCCGGACGCCAATACGCAATTAAAATGGGCGCAAGCGCTGGGCATTGAGATAACCAATCTCAGGGAAGCATGCGGGGATGATTTTCCCCTCGAATACTGCGATACACCCAAGAAATGCTATGACGCTTATGTGGACGCGGTTTTGGGCACCGGTTTCCGCGGCGTCCCGGATGAAATAACAGAACGCATGATCATGGCCCCCCGGCATGATCGAGAGATACCGATCAAAGGGGAAAAGCCTGTGATCGCCGTGGATATCCCCAGCGGGATCGACGGGAAAACGGGAAATACGCCCGGCGCGTTCATGTATGCCGATGTGACCGTCACCTTCAATGCCCCCAAGCCCGGCCTGTACCTGACGCAGGAGCGGGAGGCGGTCGGCAAAATCGTTATTGCGGACATCGGGCTTTGGCACATGATGCCATGGAACAGCGATGCGCTCCTGCTGGACGAACCCGAATTGAAATGCGAAATGCTGACGCCCAAAGCGCTGCGCCTGATGGAAAAAAGACAGCTGAATGCCCACAAGGGCGATTGCGGGCGGGTGCTGATTTACGCGGGGAAGGAGGGCATGGCCGGGGCAGCCGCCATGTGCGCCAAGGCCGCCGTCACCGCGGGGGCCGGGCTCGTCACCGTTGCCTGTGAAAAAGAGATCCTTCCCATCCTGCAAACCCTGGTGCCAAACGCCATGTGCATGGAGATCGCGCAGGCGGTCAAGCGCTCGCCCGCCTACGATGTGTTTGCCGTTGGCTGCGGCCTGGGCCAGGAAGAAACGATCTGGCAGAATATCCTTGCGCTGTGGAACCCGGAAAAGAAATCCGTCTGGGACGCGGACGCGCTGAACCTACTCGCAAAGCATGGCATGAAGCTTGGCTCGAACGCCGTGATGACGCCGCACCCCGGGGAAGCGGCGCGGCTGCTGAACAAGCCGACGGAAGAGATCCTCTCAGACCGGATCCATGCCGCGCGCGAACTGGCGCAGCGGTACGGCTGCACGGCGGTGCTCAAAAGCGACGTATCCGTTCTATGCAGCATCGAAGAAGAGGGCCCGGCATTCATGCTCAATACCGTTGGCACCCCTGCGTTAGCCAAGGGCGGCAGCGGCGACGCGCTGACGGGCATCCTGAGCGCGCTTCTGCCGTACGACTTGCCGCTGTACAGCGCGGCGACGGCCTGCCTCTGGCACGGTCTGGCCGGGCTTTCAGGGGAGAAAAAATACGGGCAAAGAGAATTGACCACCGATCAATTGATTTCCTGCCTGTGGGACGCTGAAAGGAACGCGGTCACGGAATAAGGGGGAGGGAAGATCGTATGCTTGTCATGAAGCTCAAGATCAATATAACGGGCGTTCAGGAGGTCGTCGGCGCCAAGCAGACCGCCCGGATGATCCTGTTTGACGGCACGGCTGAGAGCGATTTCTTCAACGGCGTGATCGAGCCCGGCGGCGTCGATACCCAGATCGACAACCGGGACGGCACGGGCACCCTCTCCGCGCGCTATTCCCTTCATGGCACAGACAGGGAGGGAAACGCCGCCCGCGTCTTCATTGAGAACAACGCGGAATACGGAAAGGCGACCAACCCGCGCGTCTGGACGGACAGCCCCGCGCTCCGTTTTCTGGAGACCGCTCCTCTTCGGGGGCACATCATGGACGAAGACGGACAACTGACGATCCTGATCGAAACCGTGGAAGCATGAATGAAACAAAGGGCTGCCTCCTTTTTCCGGGAGACAGCCCCTGCTTTTTGCTTTCGCTTATTTTCCGATCACCGGCGTCCAATAAGCCTGGTTGTAGATATCGGTGAACCGATAGGTGACCAGCGTTTTGGTTTTTTCGGGCAGGTAGACGTTCGATACCTGGATCGCGCCGCTGACGGTGATGGGATTGCCGAACTCATAGCTCGCGGTATAGTTCTGGTCATAGTCATACAGGTCGGCCAGGAGCTGGATGGTATCGCCGTCCTGGATTTCGTCCAGGGCTTTGGCGACGGTTTCGGTTTCGTCGGTGTACACGTTCCGTGCGCCCGCCACATAGCCGTCTTCATTCTCGCTGTCGAACACGATCAGCAGATCGACCCGAACGCCGTTGAGCAGGGCGGGCACGCGGCCGGTAATGATCCACTTGCCATCCTCCAGATACTGGGTTGTCTCGTGGTAATACGGCGCGACCTGTCCGTTCAGGGCCAGCCAGGTGCCGTCCATATCGGCGGTCATGCGGCCTTCCTTGTCCAGGGTAAACAGGTTATCCAGGCCCAGGTCTACATAGCCCTTGCCGTTATCATAGAATACGTTCTGATCCACGCCTGTGACCAGCGCCCACTGCTCGGGGCTCAGGGCCATCATCCAGGAGCCGTCCTGCTGCTGGGTAAAGACGAGCTTGGAGGTATCCAGGATATTGGCCGTCAGGTATTCCACGGTTTCTGCGTCGGAGAGGCTGCGGCCGGAGAGGAAGCTGATATTGCTGCTGTCCAGGCCGGAAACATTGCTGTATCCGCCGCCCAGGAAGGCGGACAGAAGATCGGAAATCATATCGCCGGAGGAAGCGCTGCTGGAAGTGGAAGCCCCAAGCCCGCCAAAGAGCGAAGGCATAGGCGAGGAAGCGCCGCCGGTCGCGGCCTGGCCGCTCACTTCCATGCCGGCGAAATCGCGGATCGCCTGGGCATAGCTGTCGTCCATGCCGATGGCTTCATAGGTCTTCACCGCCTTATCCACGTTGGAAACCTTCTTGTAGGGGAAGTAAATGGAAAGGCCGTGCGCGTCGGAAATGTTGTTGATGCGGTTGTATTTGACCGCTTCCTTAAGGACCTTGGCCAGGGCGTTGCTTTCCGTGGTGTTCAGGTTCAGGCACAGGTCGGTCAAATCCACCTGGTCGATCTTGTTGGAGGAAGCGAATTCGCGGGTGCCGTTGCGGGCGGTGGATACGGCCTTGTATTCCTTGTTCGCAAGCAGGCTGGATACGGATTTGGAGAAGGCCGTCAGCTTATCCGGCACGGTGTTGGAAAGCTCCGCCAGGTCGATCATGGACAGGGTGGTTTGCTGGCCGCGGCAAGAGGTGTTGCACTGCGTCACAAAATCGTCGATGATCATTTTGCCGATGTCCAGGGTCTCCATGGAGGTATTCTTGCCCCAGGCGGTGAGCCAGTTGGTATAATACCAGCCGATGCCGGGCTCGGTTTCCTCGGAGGCGATCAGGTAATCGGCATAATTGCTGGCCATCAGCGCGTTTTCGACGGTGGCCATCAGGCAGGTGTCAAAGCCGATGAAATCAAACTTGACGCCGCCGTTTTTGAACGCGGTGTTGAGGCCCGCCAGGCTCATGGAGCCGGAAGACTGGTTGCGTTCGTCGTAGCCGTAACCGCTCACCGAGCCGGAGCCGTGGTCCCACAGGATCAAGGCATAGCGGTTGGCCTTGAAATTCTTGGCGCAGTATTTAATAAAGGAAGCGAGGGTTTCCGGATTGGTCATGGAAGCGGTGCCCGCGTTATCGTTGAGGCAGGAGAGCTTTCCGTTGCTGATCTGCCAGATCTGGTTGCATTTGCTGGAAATGTATTTGTTCTGCCAGGTTTTGGCGCCGCCGGTGAACACGATCAGGTTGATATCGCCGGTGGTAGCGTTGATCATTTCCTGCAGGTCCTTGGTTGCCATCGCGCTGCGGGATTCCAGGTCCGCGCCGCACATATACACCATCAGCGTTACCTTGTCCTTGCCGTTGCCGAGGATGTTGGTATATTTCGCGCGGCTTCCTTCGGCCACGCTGCGGTTCAGCACGCCGGAAAGGACGTTGGACAGGACGGAGGAAGCGGACGTCTGCGAGGAGGAAGCGGCGGAGGAAGAGGAAGTCGCATACCCCGTCTGGCTGCCAAACCAGCTGCCGCCCAGAATGGAATCAAGAGAGGATTCGCTGTATCCGCCAAACAGGCTGCTCAGCAAGGACGAGCCGGAATCGCCGTCCGCGCCAAGCAAGCCGCTCACCAGGGAACTGGTATCCGTTCCGGCAGAAGTGGAAGTATCGCCGCCGAGCAAACCGCTCAAAAGGGATCCGCTGTTTTGTGTGCTGGTGCTGCTCGAAGAACTACTCGAATCGGAGCCGCCGCCAAACAAGCCGCTTAAGCCGCCGCCACCGCCCAGGAGCAGTACAGCCGCGACGACCAGGATGATCAGCATGGAGCCTTTGCCGCCGGCCCGGGTCGGTTGTCCGGCGGAGGAAGCGCGCTGCTGCTGTTGCTGGCCGGCTGAAGGACGGCTTGCGCTTTGCTGCTGGGACGTCTTCTGCGCGGAAGCGCTTTGCTGGGGCCTGCCGCTGTTGCCAAGAAACGGATTGGGCTGCGCCGTGCCGCCGCCGACGGGCCTGTGCTGCTGCGATTGGGCGCTGTGCAGATTGCCGGTATTCATGCTGCCGCCGGCCTGGCCGGAGACGTTTTTCGGCCGTGAAATGGGGCTGCTTTGCGGAATGCCGGACGCCCCGCGGTCAGACGCGCCGGGAATAGATTGGGCTTTCCGATCCTGATACCCGTCCGGGCTGCCGACCGGGCCGCCCGTCTGCGCCTCCTGGTGGGTTTGCATGCTGCTTTCATCCGCAGTGCCGCTTACCTTCTTTTTCCGGTTCAAGGGGCCGTTTCCCTGCATAAATTGTTCCCTTCTTTCTTATCGCTCGATCCGGATCCATGAAAACGTGCCGATGATATAGAAGCAGCGCGTCCTGTACGCATGGATGGGATGACTGACTTTTCTGTATTATAGCACCTTTTTTTCATTTCGTCACCCCTCAATTGTTTTTGATCGGTACATTCATCGCGATGCTCTTGCAAATTGCGGATGAAAAAGGTATATTAGTCGATGGATCCAAGATCAAAATGGAGATGAAAGCGATGCTGACCATTGAACGCGCGAAGGAACTGAACGATTCCATGGTGACCCAGGAGCACTTGCTGATCCACGCCCTGAACGTGGCATACGCCATGGCCGCCATGGCCCGGCACTTTGGAGAGGACGAAAAGCACTGGCAGGCGATTGGCATCCTGCATGACTATGATTATGAAAAATATCCCGATGAGCATTTGCAGCATACGCGCGAGCCGCTGCTCGCCGCGGGCGTGGATGAAATGGACGTGCGCGCGATCCTGTCGCACGGCTGGGGGATCTGCTCGGATGTGAAGCCGGAAACGCTGATGGAAAAATCCCTTTATACCGTGGATGAGCTGACCGGCATTATCCAGGCCTGTGCGCGGATGCGGCCCAAGGGCATCACGGATCTGGAAATCAAGAGCTTCATGAAAAAGTTCAAGGATAAGCGGTTCGCCGCCAAATGCAATCGGGAACTGGTGCTTCAGGGCTGCGAAATGCTGGGGATGGACGTCAAGGACGTTTCGGAAATCTGCATCGAGGGCATGAAAGAGCATGCCGCGGAAATCGGCCTGCTTGGCACGGATGAAGCGTAAAAAAATGGACGCTGCCTGGAAAAAGCAGCGCCTTTTTTCATATCCTTTTGATCGCTTCGATCTCGCCCTCGGATACGGAAACGATCATCGTTTTCTGGTTCGTATAGATCACAAAGCCCGGCGCGGCGCCGCCCGGCTTTTTGACGTGCTTACGCAGCGTATAATCGACGGGGACGGAAACGCCTTTTCCCTTGGAATACCAGGCCGCCAAACGCAGCGCGGCGCTGAGTGCCTCTTTGGATGGGTTCTCGCTGCGGATAATCACGTGGGAGCCGGGCATGTCCTTGGCGTGCAGCCAGGTTTCGCCGCCCTTGGCGCTGCCGGTGACCCGGTCGTTCTGCGCGCTGTTTTTGCCGACGACGATCTGCGTGCCATCCGCCGCTTCAAAGCGCATAGGCTGGCTTTCCGGAAGCTTCAGCTTTTTCCTGGCATTTTTTTCAGGGGCTGATTTGAGGATGCCCGCGCCCTCCAGCGCTTTTCGCACATCGCCCATATCCTGCTCCGTTTCGCAGGCTTCCAGATCAAACAGCGCCTGCTCCAGAGCCGTCATTTCCTGCAATGTTTTTTCTTTTTGATCGCGGGCCAGGTCACGGGCGACGCGCGCCTTGCGATAGCGCTTGAAATATTTCTGCGCGTTTTGCGCGGGCGTCAGGGCTATGTCCAAGGCGATCTCCAGCATCCCGCCGGAAGGATCATAAAAATTCGGAAGCCGCACCGATTCCGCGCCGCGCGGAACCAGGTAAGCCTGCGCCGTCAAAAGCTCGCCCGCAACGCGGTATTCCTCCATGCGCGCGCTGTCGGCCAATTCTTCCTCCTGCAAAGCAAGCTTTTTTTCGTCCCGTTCCAAATGGGTCTTGATGACGCGCTTTAAGGTCTGGCTTTTTTGGTTCATCCGATCCCGCCGGTCGCGGCCGAAATAGAACGCGTCGAACGCTTGGGACAGGGTAGGGAAGGGCCGCTGCAGCGCCGTTTCCAGGCTCAGATAGGGGAAAGGCAGCACGTCGCAGAGCAGGCCGTCGGCGTTCATCTGCGCGGCAGGCGCAAACAGCGACGGCATCCTCTCAAAGAAGGAGCAGATCACGCGCGCCAACTCATCGGTTTTCAAATCGCTGACCTCCGCCTTATGCAGCCCCGCCGCGCGGAAAGCGATTTCCTTCGCCGTGATGGGCGATAGGCCGCGGATCACGTTGGAAAGCGCTTTATCCAAAGGGCCGGAAGCGGCGGACAGCTTTTCTGCCAATTCGTTTTCGTTCAAATAAGCCGGATCGATTTTGTCCTGAACGGGCGGAAGCACGAAGGGCAGACCGGGCAGCGCCTGGCGCACGCGGCTCATATCTCCGGACACATGGCGGATGGCGTCGATGATTTTTCCGTCCTTGACCAAGGTCAAGTTGCTGTGCCTGCCCATCAATTCCAGGTAGATTTCCCGCGGCGCGCTGTCACCCAATTCATCCTTGTTTTCGATGGTGATTTTGAGCACGCGGTCTCCGCCCAATTGTTCAAGCGCCATCATGCGCCCGCCTTGCAGGTGCTTTCGCATGAGCATGCAGAACATGGGCGCGTCCTGCGGGTTTGCATACGCGCCTTCCGTTAAATGCGCCCGGGCGAAGGACGGGGCGGCGGACAAAAGCAATTTATGGTTCTGTCCCTTGGAGCGGATCGTTAAGATCAGCATATCCTTTTCCGGCTGGCTTACCTTTTCGATCCGCCCATCGATCAAAGTATTTTGAAGCTCCCTGGCGATAAACCCAAGCGTCAGGCCATCCATCGGCATAAAATACATTCTCCTTTATCTTTGTCATATCCGGCAGCGCCCAACCGCGTCGCGCCAAGCGTCCAGGAAGGAGCGCATGGAAGGATAGCGATCCGCTTTGGATTCCCTGGTCGCCATCTTCGCCACCTCAAAAAGCTGCGAAGGGCCGATCCAGCTTTCGCGGGCGCGGTCTTCGTTATTCCCGTAAAACTCAAAGGCGAGGGCCGCCATATTATAAAGCGTCGTGCTCTCGTCCAGCGCGGCGCCCAGCACATATTCCTCCGGCGCAAGGAAACGGGAAGACCCCCACATTCTGCCCCGGTCGTTCACAGCCGGCTTTCTGCGGTAATAATCGATATCCCACAGGAGCGCTTCGCTGCTTCCCAGATCGATCAGAATGTTGCCATCGCTGAAATTTACGGCCACGATGCCATCCTGCGCCAAGCTGAGGTGCAGATCAAACACCATATCCAGCATTTTGAGCGAACGGTGCAGCGGCAAACGCCGGACTTTTTCGCGGGCGGACAGTTGGTTGGGGGCGGACCTGAAAGGCAAGGCGTCCCGCCGGGGATAGATCGCCGCGTATCCTTCGTCTGCCTGGCCGTGCGCAAGCAGCTGGATCAGGGCGGGATGCTTCCTTTCATAAAGGGGGACCGCGTTTTTCAGCAGCAGCACGGCGTCCGAAGGCTTTCCCCGGTAATTGACCGTTTTGGCCCCGGCATATTTGATCAAAAGCCTTCCGTACGGGCCTTCTACGCCGAAGCACAGAAGCCCGGAATAAAGCTGATCGTTCACGAAGAATACGCGCCCATAAGGACGGAGCCAGGAAAGATCACATTCCTCCATCAATTGATAGGGGATCCCGTCCGCCAAGAAAGAAAGCGCTCTTCTTTCTTCCTGTTCCCTTTCCATGGGCATGCCTCCTTTGCGCCGTCGTTCACTTCTGATTATACAACAGATTTCTGTTTCCGGGTATGCGAAATCAGCCGGTTTTTGAAAAATAGCAAGAATATTTTTGAAAAATGTGGCATCTTTCCATTGAACATGCTATAATACCTCTGCGGATTTTGGGGCCGATAGGAGGAAGAACCATGGCGCATACCGCTCAATGGAAGGTCATCTATATAGCGCACAGCGAAAAAAACGCCAAGGCGATCCTTTCTCTTTTGGAGCGGGAAGGCTTTATGGCCCGCAGCAAGCAGGTATATCGAACCGTCAGCTCCGAGGAAAACGACTACGAAATCATGGTGCTTGGGTCGGAAGCGATGGAGGCCCAGCAGCTTTTGATCGAAAACAATCTTTTGCTGTGATGAATCCTTGAGCGCCCTTTCTTTTTTGCGGAAGAAGGGGCATTTTTTCATCGTGAGCATGGAAGGAAGACAAAGCGATGACGTGGATAGCCGATCTGCATATTCATTCCAAATATTCCCGTGCGACCAGCCGCGATTGCGACGCGCCGCACCTGGCCTTGTGGGGGCAAAGAAAAGGGATCCAATTGATCGGCACCGGCGATTTCACGCATCCGAAATGGCGAAAAGAGCTAAAGGAGATGCTCCGCGAGGAAGACGAGGGCATATACAGCCTGAAAGCGGAATACCGCCTGCCGTCCGAAATGCCGGAGGATACTTTGCCGCGCTTTATCGTGACCGGCGAAATCAGCACGATATACAAAAAGGACGGAAAAACCCGAAAGGTGCACCATGTGGCGGTGCTGCCCAGCCTGGAAGCGGCCGAAAAGCTTTCCCACCGCCTGGAAGCCATTGGCAATATTCACAGCGACGGCAGGCCGATCCTCGGGCTGGACAGCCGCGATCTGTTGGAAATCATTCTGGAGAGCTGCCCAAACGCCATTTATTTTCCCGCGCATATCTGGACGCCGCATTTTTCCCTGTTCGGCGCGTTTTCCGGCTTCAATACCGTCGAAGAATGCTTTGGCGATATGACGCCTTACGTGCACGCCATGGAAACGGGCTTATCTTCCGATCCGCCCATGAACCGCCTGCTGTCGATGCTGGATTCGCATGAGCTCGTATCCAATTCGGACGCGCATTCGCCGGCGAAGCTCGGCCGGGAAGCCAATCTGCTCTCCTGCCAAATGCGCTTTGAGGATGTGAAGGAAGCGCTGGATACCGGCAAGGGTCTGGACGGCACGGTGGAGTTTTATCCCGAGGAAGGGAAATACCATTTGGACGGGCACAGGCTGTGCCATTGCAGGCTTCTCCCCGGGGAAACCGCGCAGTACGAAGGAATATGCCCCGTATGCGGCAAGAAGATCACCATTGGGGTTTTGAACCGTGTGCTTGCTTTGGCGGATCGAAAAACGCCGCAGCATATGGACAAGCCCTTTGAAAGCCTGATTCCGCTGCCCGAATTGATCGGGGAAACGCTGGGCGTCAGCGCGGAGAGTAAAAAGGCGCAGCAGGCATATTTCGATTTACTGAAAAACCTGGGGCCGGAATTCGCGATCCTGCGGGAAATCCCGATTCCCGACATCGAAAAGGCTGGAGGATACTTGCTGTGCGAGGCGATCCGCCGCATGCGAATCGGCCGGGTGATCCGCCAGGGCGGATATGACGGCGAATACGGCGTGATCCGGGTATTTGAGCCCGGCGAAAAAGAAACGCTGCTGGGGCAGATCACCCTGCTGGCCGGCCTTCCGATAACAGAACAAACGAAAAACAATAAGGAAGGAAAAAAGACCGGAAAGCAGGAAAGCAGATCGGACGCTAAGATAGATTTGATCCACGCGCCCGTGTTCCAGCCGAATATCGAGCAGGAAACAGCCATTAAAACACAGAGCAGGACCGTCGCCGTCATTGCGGGCCCGGGCACCGGGAAAACGGGCACCCTGGTTCAACGGATCAGGCATCTGATCGAAACAGGCGTTCCGCCGCAGGAAATAACCGCCGTCACCTTCACCCGCCAGGCGGCGCAGGAAATGACGGAAAGGCTGGAAGCTGCGCTCGGAAAAAAGGCGATCCGCGGCCTGACGGTTGGCACGTTCCACGGCATCTGCCTTTCCATGATCGAGCAAAAGCCCTTGATCGAGCGGGCCGACGCGCTGAATATCGTCGAAGAAATCCTGCGGGAGCGCAAAGAAGCAATTTCTCCCGCAAGCGCCCTTTCCATGATTTCCATGCGGAACAATGCGCTTGAAGCGCCCAGCCTTCCCGCCGGCGTATTTGAAGCGTATCATGAGCGCCTTTCCGAAAAAGGCCTGCGCGATCTGGACGATATCCTCCTGGACGCGCTGAGCATGCCGGAGCGACAAAAAAGGATGTTCCGCCATGTCCTGGTGGATGAATACCAGGATATCAACGCGCTTCAAAGGCAATTGGTGGAAAAATGGAGCAGGGAAGGCACGCTCTTTGTGATCGGCGATCCGGATCAATCCATCTACGGCTTTCGCGGCGCGGATGCAGCATGCTTCCATGCCCTGAAAGCCTCGCGCCCGGATACGGAAGAAATCATACTCCGGCAGAATTACCGTTCTTCGCCGGAGATCCTGCGCGCCGCGCTTTCCGTGATCGGGAAGAATCCCGGCGGGAAACGCAGCCTTGCGGCCGTTTGCCCGTCCTCTGGGCCCGTGCGCCTGATAAAAACGGAGGATGAGCTTGCGCAGCACATCTGGATCGCCAAGGAAATCTCGAACCTGACCGGCGGCATCGACATGCTGGAAGCCAGGGAAGGGGAACGCGCAGCATACGCGTTTTCCGAAATCGCCGTGCTCTGCCGTACCCACCGCCAGCTGGAAAGCGTGGAAAAGTGTCTCAGGCACGACGCCATCCCCTGCGTGGTCTCCGGGCGCGGCACGTTCCTCGAATCAGAAAAGAATCAAGCGATCCTCGCGTTCTTTTCGCTTCTGCTGGATCCCGGGCTGCCCCTGGCCGCCGATCGGGCGCTGCGAGGCCTATGGCATTGCCCGGATGGGCTGATCCAGCGGGCGGAAGCCGCCTTAAAGCAGGAGGATATCGAAAGCGAAGCGTTTGAAAACGCGTTATCTTCGTTTGACGCGCTGTCTCCCTTTGTGCGCGCGGCTCGCGTCCTCAAGCCAAGAATGCAAAAAGACCCTCCCCGCACGCTGATCGATCTGCTGCTTAAGGAAACCGGCCTCAACGGAAAGGATATAGAGCAATTGCAGAACACGGCGGTGTTCTTTGATTCCATGACCGATCTGCTCCGTACGCTCCAGACGGGCGAGGAATGCGACATCAGGCGCCTGAGCGGGGGAAAGGCGTCCGGCGCGGTGCGGCTGATGACGCTGCACGGGGCTAAGGGCCTGGAGTTTCCGGTGGTCATGATCGCTGGAATTGACGAGGGAATGCTGCCGCTGCAAAATACGAAGGAAGCGGCGGACGAGGAAGAGGAACGCAGGCTCTTTTTCGTCGGCATGACGCGCGCAAAAAAGGAATTGATCCTGCTGACCAGTGAAGGAAAGCCTTCCAAATTCACCCAGGATCTGCCCAAGGATGTGAAAATCGAAAAAGCGAAACGCTTCGTATCCAGACCGTCGTTCCGGCAAGTCAGCCTATTTGATGTTTGATCCGCTTCCCATCATCCGCAGGACAGCCAATGCTGCAGTTGGATCTCATCCAGGGCGGTGGAAAGGCGGAATGCCTCATCGTCGTTTTCGCTGCAAAAAGCATCGCAAAGCTGCTTCCTTAAGGCAAGAATCGTGTCCCATTCCGTCGGATATTTCTGCATGTTCATCGCATAACCTCCATAAATCGTTCGTATTTTTGGATTCAGCGTTCCTATGCTGTCCAAAGAAAGGATACGGCGTCGAGAAGAAAAAAGCAATGAAAGATTTTGTCGAATCCAGTCAAAACCACAATATTTCGTTCGACACGATTTGACAGCCACAAGATATAGTGTTTGTTCGGAGACATTAGAATTCTTCAAACAGTTTCTGACGGCAGAAAAAACACGATTGTTTTTCTGCTGTTTTTGTTTCTGATCTCTCTTGCCTTTTTCTGAAAAACATGGTATCCTACCGTCACGGTCAAATGCCGCCCGGCGGGCGAAAATTGACCCAATATTAGAAAGGCGGATCTTTCAAATGGATCGAGTATACAATTTTTCTCCCGGACCCTCCATGCTGCCCCTGCCCGTCCTGGAAAAGGTCCAGGCTTCTGCCCTTGCTTATGAAAGCACCGGCATGAACGTCATGGAAATGAGCCATCGCAGCCCCATGTATCAGGCGATCATCGACGATACTTCGTCCAGGCTTCGCGATCTGATGCACATTCCGGAAAACTATGCGGTTCTTTTCCTGCATGGCGGCGCGACGATGCAGTTTGCTTCCGTCCCGATGAATCTGGGCGTGAAGGGCCAGGCGGATTATATCGACAGCGGCAATTTCGCGCACGGCGCGGCGGGGGAGGCCGCCAAGTACCTGAAGGTCAACGTGGTCGCTTCTTCCCGGGATGATAACTATACCTATATTCCCGATTGGGAAGGCAAATTGAACGCCGATGCGGATTATCTGCATATCACCACCAACAACACCATCTACGGCACCCACTATGTAAAGCTGCCCGAGGGGAACGCGCCGCTCGTCGCGGACATGAGCAGCAACATTCTGGGGGAAGTATACGATGTGAACAAGTTCGGCGTCATCTATGCCGGCGCGCAGAAAAACATCGGTCCCGCCGGCCTGTGCGTGATGATCGTCCGCAAGGACCTGCTCGGCAACGCTTCTCCCATCTGCCCCAAGGTGCTCAACTGGGCCACCCAGGCGGATAACGGCAGCATGCTCAACACGCCCAATACCTTCGCGATCTATGTGGCCGGCCTGTGCATGGCATGGCTTCAGGAGCAGGGCGGCGTGGAAGGCATTGAAAAGGTCAACCGGGAAAAGGCCGCGATGCTCTATGATTTCCTCGACAACAGCAATCTGTTCAAGGCTACCGCGCAGAAGGAATTCCGTTCCATCATGAACGTGACTTTCATCACCGGCGATAAGGATAAGGACGCCGCGTTCGTCAAGTTTGCCGCCTCCAAGGGCCTTGTCAACCTCAAGGGCCACCGCAGTGTCGGCGGCATGCGCGCCAGTATTTACAACGCTATGCCCATCGAAGGCGTGAAGGCGCTGGTGAACACCCTGAAAGAATTTGAGCTGAACGGCTGATAAGGAGCAATCGCCATGTTTAAGATTCAAACGCTGAATTCCATTTCCCCGATCATTCATGATACGCTTTCCGCCGGGCAGTATGTGGTTTCCGCCGAAGAACCCACGCCCGACGCCATCCTGGTGCGCAGCGCGTCCATGCATGAAATGAACCTGCCCGATTCCCTGCTCGCCATCGCCCGCGCCGGCGCCGGCGTCAACAACATCCCGATCGATAAGTGTTCTGAAAAGGGCATCGTGGTGTTCAACACCCCCGGTGCGAACGCGAACGCCGTCGCCGAGCTGGTGATCGCCGGTCTGCTCCTTTCCAGCCGCGATATCGCCGGCGGCATTCAGTGGGTCAAGGAATCGAAGGATGAACCGGACCTTGCCAAGCTGGTCGAAAAGAAAAAGAGCCAGTTTGTCGGCCCCGAGCTCAAAGGCAAAAAGCTGGCCGTGATCGGCCTTGGCGCGATCGGCGCGCTGGTCGCGAACATTGCCGCGCAGGGCTTTGGCATGGACGTTGTCGGCTATGATCCCTACATTTCCGTCGCGCATGCCTGGGCGCTTTCCCGCGCGATCCACCGCGCGGATACCCAGGAGGAAGCGATCAAGGACGCCGATTATATCACGGTGCATATCCCGCTGATGGACAGCACAAAGGGCATGATCAACAGCGCGTTCCTGCATTCGCTCAAAAAGGGCGCTCGCCTGATGAACTTCTCCCGCGGTGAATTGGCCGTATATGACGACGTAAAGGCTGCGATCGCCGAGGGTCAGCTCAGCAGCTATGTGACGGACTTTGCCACCGCCGAGCTGGCTGACACCCCCAAGGTGATCTGCCTGCCGCATCTTGGCGCGTCCACCCCTGAAAGCGAAGAGCGCTGCGCCGAAATGGCCGCGCAGGAGATCCGCGATTATCTGGAGCGCGGCGTGATCCGCAACAGCGTTAATTTGCCGGAAATCACCCTGGGCGTTCCCGAGGGCAGCCGCGTGCTTTTGATCCACAAAAACCTGCCCGGCATCGTGAACAGCATTTCCGGCCTGATCTCCGGCCGCGGCATCAACATCCAGTACATGCTCAACAAGAGCAGGGGAGAGATGGCCGTGACGGTGCTGGAGCTCTCCCAGGAGCCGGACGATACGCTGCTCGCCGCGCTGGGCAAGCTGAACAACGTGGTCCGCGCGAGGCTGGTGCATCAATAAAGCTGATAATACTTGACAAAAATGCCTGCTTGGGCATATAATCCATGCATCAAGCGCTGCGCAGAGTGTATGCGCGGCGCTTTTTACGTCAATGCGTTTGGAGGATGGGGCAATGAACCTTCAGGAAACCTTTGGAAGCCTGGTATTCAACGATGCTGTGATGCGTCAGCGCCTGCCCAAGGAAACCTACCGCGCTCTGCACCGTACCATCGCGGAAGGAAAATCCCTGAATCCCCAGGTGGCCAGCGTCGTTGCCAATACCATGAAGGATTGGGCGATCGAAAAAGGCGCGACGCACTATACGCATTGGTTCCAGCCCATGACGGACATTACCGCCGAAAAGCATGATTCCTTCCTTTCGCCCATCGACGGCGGCGGGGCGATCATGGAATTCAGCGGCAAAGAATTGGTGCGCGGCGAGCCGGACGCCTCCTCCTTCCCTTCCGGAGGCCTGCGCGCCACCTTCGAGGCCCGCGGCTATACGGCCTGGGACCCGACCAGCTACGCCTTTATCAAGGACGGGACGCTCTGCATCCCCACCGCTTTTTGCAGCTATGGCGGCCAGGCGCTGGATAAAAAAACGCCGCTGCTCCGTTCCAATGAAGCGCTCAACCAGCAGGTCAGGCGTATCCTTCGCCTGCTTGGGCATCCGGACATCAAAAAGGTGACGTCCACCGTAGGCCCCGAGCAGGAATATTTCCTGATCGACCGGGATCTTTATTATCAGCGGCAGGATCTGATCTATACCGGGCGCACGCTCTTTGGCGCGCGTCCGCCCAAGGGGCAGGAGCTGGACGATCATTACTTTGGGAACTTAAAGCCGCGCGTGGCCGCGTTCATGCGGGAAGTGGACGAAGAGCTTTGGAAGCTGGGCGTTTCCGCCAAGACCGAGCACAACGAGGCCGCGCCCTGCCAGCATGAGCTTGCGCCCATTTTTACCACTTCCAATATCGCCACCGACCACAACCAATTGACCATGGAAATCATGAAGCGGGTCGCGCCCAAGCACGGCTTTGCCTGCCTTTTGCATGAAAAACCCTTCGCCGGCGTGAACGGCTCCGGCAAGCACAACAATTGGTCGATCTCCACGGATACCGGCTTAAACCTCCTGGAGCCCGGCGAGACGCCCGCGGAAAACGCGCAGTTCCTTCTGTTCCTGGTCGCGGTCATCAAGGCGGTCGATCTGCATCAGGATCTGCTGCGCATTTCCGTCGCCAGCGCGGGGAACGACCACCGCCTGGGCGCCGGCGAAGCGCCGCCCGCCATCATTTCCATGTTCCTGGGCGATGAACTGCAAGCCATTTTGGACGCCATCGAGCATCATAATGCCTATGTTGCGGGCGAAAGAACGGAAATGAATATCGGTGTCAAGACCCTGCCGCGCATCCCCAAGGATACCACAGACCGCAACCGCACTTCGCCCTTCGCTTTTACCGGCAACAAATTCGAGTTCCGGAGCCTCGGCTCCTCCATGTCCATTGCCGAGGCCAACGTGGTCATCAATACCATTGTGGCCGATGTGCTCAGCGAATTTGCCGATCAGCTCGAAGCGGCCGTGGATATCCGCGCCACGGTGGAGCAGATCATCGTGGATACCATCACCAACCATAAACGCATCATTTTTAATGGTAACAACTATGCGCCCGCCTGGCGCGAGGAAGCAAAGCGGCGCGGCCTGCTCAATCTGCCCAGCACGCCGGACGCCCTGCCGTATTTGATTAAGGAACAAAACGTTGCGCTCTTTGAGCGGCAGCACGTCTATTCCCGGGAAGAATTGCACAGCCGCTACGAGATCCAGCTCGAAAACTACTGCAAGATCCTCTCCATCGAAGCGCATACCATGCTGGATATGGTAAACCAGAAAATCATTCCGGCAATCATCGCGTACGCGGGCGAGGTGTCCGCCTCCGCGCTCAAACGAAGGGAATTCCTGCCCGAGCTGAAGCTGAAGCCGGAAGAAAAGCTGGTGCGGCGTCTGTCCCTTCTGCTCGAAGGCATCGATGAGAAAAAGGAGGCCCTGCAAAGCAGCATGGACGCCCTGGACGATTCCTGGGACCACTTGAGGCGCGCGCGCCATTTCCGGGATCAGGTGTTTGAAAGCATGCAGGCGCTTCGATCGCTGGTGGACGAGGCGGAAATGATCGTGGATCAAAAGCTCTGGCCCTTCCCGGGCTACGGCGAGCTGCTGACCACCAAATAAGCACGGCTTACATTCAGGATGGGGGAAAGCCTCATCCTTTTTTATGCTTTCACGAAAAACGAAACATGCATTCTATCATGTATATAAAGATTTCCCATATTCCATGTTTATATTTATTTGCAAACAAAGTATAATGAAGCAGGAAACCTCCCATACTATCAGAAGAAAGAGGAACGAGACCATGAAGAGCAGGGGCTTCTACCGGGGCGTAAACTTGGGCGGATGGCTTTCTCAATGCGATTATTCCCATGATCGGCTTTACAATTTCATCACCGAAAAGGATATTGAGGTGATCGCCGGCTGGGGCCTGGATCACGTGCGGATCCCGGTGGATTACAACATATTTGAAAACGAAGACGGCACCTATAAGGAAGAAGGCTTCGCGTTGCTGGAAAAGGGCGTAGGCTGGGCCTTGAAGCATGGGCTCAACGCCGTGATCGATCTGCATAAAACGGCTGGTTTTTCCTTCGACGCGGGGGAAGAGGAAGCGGGCTTTTTCGACAGCGAAAAGTACCAGGAGCGTTTTTACGCTCTATGGGAACAAATTGCCCGCCGCCATGGAGAAAAGTATGAGCACGTTGCCTTTGAGCTCCTCAACGAAGTGACCGATCCCGCGTTCATTACCGCCTGGAACCGTATTTCCGCCGAATGCATCCGCCGTATCCGCTCGATCGCGCCCAAGGTCCTGATCCTGGTGGGCAGCTATCACAACAACAGCGCCGCCGCCGTGAAGGATTTGAATCCTCCTGCGGATGAAAACGTTGTATACAATTTCCATTGCTATGATCCCTTGGAATTTACCCACCAGGGCGCGTACTGGGTGCCATGGCTGCCGCGCGAAAAGCGCATGAGCTTTGAAGAAGCCAATATCCCCGCGGTTTACTTTGAACAGCAATTCAAGCCGGCCATTGAAACCGCGAAAAAATACAACGCGATGCTCTACTGCGGCGAATACGGCGTGATCGACCTGGTACAGCCGGGGGATGCCTTAAAATGGTTCCGCATGATCCACGATACCTTTGAAAAATTCGGCATTGCGCGCTGCGCGTGGAGCTACAAGCAAATGGACTTCGGTCTGACGGACGAAAGATTGGACCAGGTTCGGGATGAATTGATCCAGCTCCTGTAAAAAAGCGATTCCATTTTGCTTGATGCCCGGGAGGACCGGGCATTTTTGCATCGAAAAAGGAGACGGATGCAGCGGAGGGGAAAGGCCGTTTCCTGCCGATTCCCTGACCCGGACAGATTTAGAACTATTCGTAAAAGAAAACTTTTACGAATAGTATTGACCCGGAAACCGGATTTTGCTATAATAGCTGTAATCACGGCGGCGCCTGGGTTTGCGGCCCTCTCCGGGCTTCAAAACGCTGACGTTTTACGCAAGCATTCTTTTGCTTACGATTCGCTGTGAATTCTATTTTTTCTGTGAGGTTTTTATGGCTGACAGCCTGAATTATCATGCGCAGGCAACGATCAAACGCATGAACCGACTGCGCGCGCTGGAAAAAGAATTGCCCCTCGTCTGCACGGATTTTTTTCGCTCCATCTCCCAAACCACCAGCTCCCTCACGCGTCTTGCCTACGCCTATGACTTTCGCCTGTTTTTCCAATACCTGACGCGGGAAAACCCGTTTTTTGCGGATACAGAGCCGCGGTTCATGACGGATAAGCACCTGCAAATGATCCAGAAACGCGATATCGATGGATTCCAAGAATATTTGATGCAATATTATAATAATAATGAAGAAACAGGCGAAACCTCCGTCGTTCAGAACCACGAGCTTGGGATCATGCGAAAGCTGTGCTCCTTGCGCTCCTTGTTCGATTATCTCTATAAAAACGGGCATATCGACGGCAACATCGCCACGCTCGTGGAATTGCCCAAGATCCACGATAAACCCATCCTGCGCCTGGAACGCGACGAAATGCAGAAGATGCTGGACGCCGTCTCTTCCGGCGAGGGGCTCACCCCGGCGCAGCAGCGGTACCTGAATTATACCCGGGTGCGCGATACGGCCATCTTGCTTTTGTTCCTGGGCACAGGCATCCGCGTGAGCGAATGCGTCGGGCTCAACATGGACGATCTGGATTTTGAGCTGAACGCTTTCCTTGTCACGCGCAAAGGCGGCGATCAGAGCATCCTGTATTTCCCGGATCAGGTGGCGGATGCGCTGAAAGCGTATCTTGTGCAGCGCAAGGAAATCGTGCCGGTCAACGACCAGGATAAGGACGCCCTCTTTCTATCCCTGCAAAAAAAGCGCATGACACAGCGGGCCATCGAAAATATGGTAAAAAAATACGCGCTGATCGCCGCGCCGCTCAAAAAACGCATCAGCCCGCATAAGCTCCGCAGCACCTTCGGCACCAATCTGTACCAGGAAACAGGCGATATTTATCTGGTTGCGGACGTGCTCGGGCATTCCGACGTGAACACCACGCGCCGCCATTACGCCGCCATGTCCGACGCCAATAAGCGCAAGGCGTCCCGCATGGTGCCGCTGCCGGTTACCGAGAATCCGCCTGAAAGCAAGGAATGATCGGGCCCGTTCAGGCGATCATATCACAGTGTCTTCGCATTTTCGTCCAGCCGGACTTCATCAATCAGGATGGAGCGGTATTCCTGATCGCCGTTGACGCACTTCATGCAGTTATCGCAGATTTTGTTCGGATCAAGATCGCACCGGTCGCATTCCCCGCATTCGATGCATTCCCTGTCATACAATACACATTTCTTCATACGCCTTTGCCCCGCTTTCTCAGGAAATCTTGTTGGATTTGGGTATTGCCAAACACACGTTTGCATGATATAATTTTTCTGTAAAATCTTATCAGAAAGACGGTGCTGCGCGATGCCCAGGCGGCCCAACGGCGACACACAACAACGCATCCTTGATTATATCGAAAAATACATCGATGTCAATGGGTATCCGCCCTCGGTGCGCGAAATCGGCCAGGCGGTGGATTTGAAGTCTACCTCCACGGTGCATGGGCACCTGAACCGGCTGGAAAAAAAGGGGCTGCTGCACCGGGAAGCCATGAAGCCGCGCACCATCGACGTCAAAAGAGAGGATAAGCCCCAGATGGTGAAGCTGCCGCTGCTTGGCAGGGTCGCCGCCGGCGTCCCGATCCTGGCGGAAGAGGACGCGGAGGGCTATATGCAGCTGCCCGATTCCATGGTCGGCCAGGGCGAGCACTTTATCCTTGAAATCAGGGGCGACAGCATGATCACCGCCGGCATCATGAACGGCGATTTCGTGGTGGTCAAACGGCAGCAGACCGCCCAAAACGGCGAGATCGTGATCGCCATGATCGATGATGAGGCCACCTGCAAACGATATTTTAAGGAGCCGGACAGGATCCGCCTGCAGCCTGAAAACCCGCGCATGCGGCCTTTATACACCCGCTCCGTCACCATTCTGGGCAAGGTCGTCGCCGTCTATCGGGTGTATAACGGCAATTACAAAACCAGCCACTGACATAAATGATGCCGTATATCAAAACCGCCTCGGGGAACAAGCCTCGGGACGGTTTTCGTTTGCTGTGGCTAAGCGTGGCCTGTAAGCCGGGTTCTGTTGAAAATGGCCATCTATCTAAGCGCGAAGTCGCCAGCGCGCTTGAGCGGTACTGCGGGAACAGGACGGGCCGCCCTGTGCGTTCCCTACACCTTGCACCGGATGGGGTTTACATAACGGCACAGTCGCCAGGCCGCTGGTGCGCTCTTACCGCACCTTTCCACCCTTACCGGGGTTTCCCCCGGCGGTATCTCTCTGTTGCACTTGCCTTGGAGTCGCCTCCACCTGCCGTTAGCAGGCATCCTTGCCCTGTGGTGCCCGGACTTTCCTCATGCCCTTGCGGGCCCTGCGGCCATTCAGCCACCTCAGCCACAGAGAAATTATAGCGCGGTTTGCGCTTTCCGTCAATAAAAACAAGCTATCGGACGAGCCGATAGCTTGCAGGCTTTCTTAGAACTGCGGACGGTTCTTGGCGAAGCAGTCACGGCAGTACACAGGCCGATCGCCGCGGGGCTGGAAGGGCACCTGGGTGGTGCAGCCGCAGCCGTCGCAGATCACTTCGTACATCTGGCGTTCGCCACGGTTGCCGCCATTCTGACGACGGGCGGCACGGCAGGCGGGGCAGCGGCCAGGCTCATTCTGGAAGCCCTTTTCGGCGTAGAAGGCCTGTTCGGAAGCGGTGAACACGAATTCGTTGCCGCATTCACGGCAGGTGAGGGTCTTGTCCTGATACATGGTATGTACCTCCTGATTTTTATCGCCAAACCGCGTGATACGTTCCGGTAGTTTCCGCGGGCTCTACGCATCCGTCACTTGACGATGAACAAAACCGGGAGGAATACCTGTGATCGAATGGGCTTGGACTTCTTGCGTATTATAACACAGGAAATCTCGCTTGTATAGCGTTTTTGAAAAATTTTCTAATTATTCTCGCGCAGCTGCCCGGTATTGCGGCGTGATTCTCCTTTTTGACCTTGTACTTCCGATTTATCCGCTTTTTCAGGGCGCTGCTCTCCCCTATCAATTCTGTTCCTTCAAAGCTTTTTTCAGCGCGTCCACCTGATCCAGCGCCTCCCAGGGCAGGTTCAGATCCGGGCGGCCAAAGTGGCCGTACGCCGCTGTCTGGCGGTAGATGGGACGGCGAAGATCCAGACGGCGGATGATCGCGTCAGGCCGCATATCGAATACTTTTTCCACCAGCGCCGCGATTTCTTCATCGGGCAGGATGCCCGTGCCCCGGGTATTCACCTGATAGGAAACAGGCTTTGCGACGCCGATGGCATAGGCCAGGGCAATTTCGCACTGCTTGGCGAGGCCGGCGGCGACCACGTTTTTCGCCGCGTGGCGGGCGGCGTAAGCGGCGGAACGGTCCACCTTCGTCGGATCCTTTCCGGAAAACGCGCCGCCGCCGTGGGGGGCGTATCCGCCGTACGTATCCACAATGATTTTTCGGCCGGTCAGCCCGCTGTCGCCCGCCGGACCGCCCACCACGAAGCGGCCGGTGGGGTTGACGAAATACTTCGTATCCGCGGAAAGAAGCTCGGCGGGGATCGCCTTTTTAATCACTTCTTCAAGCATAGCTTTGCGGATCTCTTCCTGCGAAACGGCGTCGTCATGCTGGGTCGAAATGACCACGGTATCAACGCCGACGGGTTTTCCATCCTCATAGATCACGGTCACCTGGGCTTTGCCGTCGGGCCGCATCCAAGGGCAGATGCCCTCTTTGCGCACCTGGGCCATACGCCGGGTGAGCCGGTTGGCCAGGGCGATGGGCATTGGCATCATTTCCGGCGTTTCGTCACAGGCAAAGCCGAACATCATGCCCTGGTCGCCCGCGCCGGTTTCCGTCTGCTCTTCCTGGCGGGATTCCAGCGCCGCATCCACGCCTTGGGCAATGTCCGGCGATTGATCGTGCAGCGCTGTCAGCACCGCGCAGGATTGCCCGTCAAAGCCTTTCTTCGCCCGGTCATAGCCAATTTCCGTTACAACCTTACGCACGATGTCCGCGACCGGCACATAGCCCTTGGTGGTCACTTCGCCCATCACCATGATGAGGCCGGTGGTGGCGCAGGTTTCGCAAGCCACGCGGGATTCGGGATCCTGGGCAAGCAGCTCGTCCAGGATGGCGTCTGAAATTTGATCGCAGATTTTGTCCGGATGCCCTTCGGTAACGGATTCAGAAGTAAACAGTTTTCTCATATTCTCGCTCCTTTGTAAATAATCTGAACACCGTCCGGGCCGCAAAAAACCGCTTATCTATTTACAGACAAGCGGCAAGATGTATTCTCTCAATTGCGCCTTATCTGTCAGCGCGGCATACGCGCTGCTGGAATTAGCACCTTGCGTTCGCACGCCGGTTGCCGGGCTTCATTGGGCCAGTCCCTCAGCCGCTCTGGATAAGGTATTCAGTTCATATATAGTATACACGGATCGGGACGCTCCGTCAATCCTTGATAAAAAAATCTTCCATACGATAACAGCAGTTCATCCGTTTAATACTCGATTTCGTCCCGATACTTTTCCGAAACGAATTCCTCGGGTTCCGCATCCGCATAATCCAGCTCCGCCATCCGATCCCGCAGATACCGGGACAACACCTTGATTTCATTCGCGGAAAGCTTGGAGGAAGCGTTGGTCAGGCTGTCCGCCAGCAGGAAATCCAGCCCAACATCCAGCGTATTGGCGATTGCGACCAGCGTATCGATGCTCGGCACGCGGCTGCCCCGCTCCAAATTGCCAAAATACGAGGCGGAAATCTGGACGGCTTTGGCAAGCTCCTGCTGGGACATTCTTCTTTCCCGCCGCTTCATTTTGATCCTGCGGCCCATCGCCTCATAATCCACCAGCATGCAAATCCTTCCTTCCTGCAAGAAATAACGCGCTTGCTTCGTTCATTATACAGACAGACGCAAAATTTGTAAAGTTCTGTCGAATTGGGATTCTCCCCCACGGTTTCCAAACGCTGTGATCGATGGTAATTTGTAACACATTCGTAATATTTGTTTACTTTTGATTACGAATGTGTTAAGATGGCTTCCGATCCGATCTGAAAAGATCCGTATAGAAAGCGCATACATAAAGCAATGCATCTGCGGAAAGCACACAAGCAAGGAGGCGAACAGCCGAATGAAGCGCGCACTGATCCGATTCGTTTCCGTGGTCCTGATCCTGATCCTGATAACGCCTGCCGGCAGGGCTTCTGAAAAGCTCAAGCAGGGGGATTCGGGAAGCACGGTGCTGCAAATGCAGTTAGCGCTGCAATCGCTTGGCTATTCTATCAAGACGGATGGGAAATACGGAAAGGACACCGTGGCCGTCGTCAAGGAATTCCAGCGGGATTATAAGCTGACTGCCGACGGCGTGGCGGGCAGCAACACGCTGTCGCTGCTTTCTATCCTGGCCCCGGCCTATTTTTCGGGTACAAGTTCTTCTGCCCCCTCCCCTACGCCTGTTCCGACGAATGCAAACGGCATTACTTCGGCCCGGGTGATCGGCGGCTCGCTGAACCTGAGAACCGGGGCTGCCGAAACCGCCTCCATTGTGACCGAAATTCCAAACGGCGCGCAGGTCACGGTCGTTTTCCGCGGGGATATGTGGTCTTCGGTGATTTATAAAGGCATGGCCGGATACGTCATGACGGCTTATCTTTCCTTCGACAATTCGCCTGTTCCGCAGCCGACCGCCGCGATCCTCCTTCCGACGGCGGCTCCGACGGTCCTTCTTCCAAATACCGGCAATGTGCGGGCGATGGTGCTCACCACGGGCGGCAGCCTGAACCTCCGCCAAAGCCCGAACAGCACTTCCAAGATCCTTACGACCATCCCTTATGGCACATGGCTCGCCGTTACCGCGCGCGGCGCCGAATGGTGCCAGGTGCAATACAACGGGATCGTCGGGTATGTGATGAGCAAGTTTCTGTCCTTTGACGCCTCTTCGGTCAATACTCCCGTCCCGACTGCGACGCCCTTCGTGCTTCCAACCCAAGCGCCTTATTCCCAGACCCAGGAAACGGCGATCGTGACCACCACGGGCGGCAGCCTCAACCTGCGGCAGAGCGCTGATGCGAACGCCAAAGTCATTGCCGCCATTCCAAACGGCACCGCCATCCAGGTGCTGTCCCGGGGAACGATTTGGTGTTCGGTGCTGTACATGGGCACGTACGGCTATGTCATGACCTCGTTCCTGCGCTTTCCTGGTTCTTTGGCAACGCTGGTTCCGACCGCGACGCCGACTTATCCGCCCGTGCAGGGCAATCCGCTGATCGCGTACGTGACCACAAGCGGCGGCTCGCTGAACCTAAGGGAAGAAGCGCAGAATAACGCGCGCATTCTTTTCAGGATCCCCAACGGCTCGCAGCTGATCGTGACCCAGCAGGGCAGCGTGTGGTGCGCCGTACAGTATCAAAGCATGAGCGGCTATGTCATGACCTCGTTTTTGAGGTTCGCCCCAAACAATGCGAATCCTTCCACCCCAACGCCCGCGCCGACGCCGCAAAGCAATACGCCCGTCGGCACAGCCCTGGTGACCACCTCAGGCGGCACCCTGAACCTCCGTTCGGAAGCTTCCTCGAACGCAAAGGTTTTGCTTGCCATGCCAAACGCGTCTTCCGTCACCGTCTATGCAAGGGGCGAAACCTGGAGCCAGGTTTCCTACAACGGCACGAAAGGCTATTGCCTGACCCAATACTTAACCTTCCTGACCGGCAGCGTACCCGTGCAGAAAGCCGATTCGGAGGATGACGACCCGTCCAAATATACCCGTACCCTGAAAAAAGGCATGACCGGGAGCGACGTCACCTGGGTGCAGAACCGGCTGATCGAATTGGGCTATTCTCTTACGCTGACGCATCTTTATGACGACGCGACGTTCGCCGCCGTGAAGGCGTTCCAGACGCAAAACGGCCTCACCGCGGACGGCCTCGCAGGCGCGCAGACCTTTGCCATCCTCAAAAGCGACAGTGCGCGAAAGGCCGAGGACGCCAAGCTGAGCTATTCCACGCTCCGCATCGACGATACCGGCGACGGCGTCAGGCAGATCCAGAAGGATCTGAAAGCGCTTGGTTATCCGGTCACGGTGAGCGGCACATACGATGAGAGTACCCATAACGCGATCGTGGCGTTCCAGCAGCGAAACAGCCTTGTCATCAGCGGCATCGCCGATTCCCTGACCCGGCAAACCCTGCATTCCGGCAATGGCAAACCCTATTCCACACCGGTGGAAAGCCTTCCCGCGAACGAAGGCTGGATCCAAGGGCCGAGCGTTTCCCAGCTCAAGCTTTTGCATTGGGTGAACGATATCAAGCCCACCGTGAAAGCCGGGCAGACCTTTACCGTGTTTGATCCCAATTCCAATCTGAGCTGGAAGCTCGTGTTTTATTCCCTTGGCCGTCACGCGGACAGTCAGCCGGCCTCCTGGCGCGATACGCAGATCATGAACCGCGCCTTTGGCTCTACCTCCTGGACGATCCATCCGGTGTATGTGCAATTGCCAAGCGGACAATGGACGCTCGCCACCATGCACAATCGCCCGCATCTTTACGGCTCCATTATGGATAACGGCTTTGGCGGGCACCTGTGCGTGCATTTCCTGCGCGACATGGCGGAAGCGAAGAAGAACGATCCCAATTACGGCGTCAACAACCAGGTAACGCTCCGAAACGCCTGGAAAGCCCTGACAGGCGAAACGGTCAATTGATCTTTTCGCATAAATGCCGTCCCCTCCGCCCATATTAACATGGAAGCGGAGGGGATGTTTTATGCAGTTTCGCACAGACCTCGCCATGGAAAGCAGGGATTGGGCCGGAAAACCGTCGGGCGTCATGACCCGCACCCGCGTACACGGCACAATAGAGGAAACTTTCGTCTGCATCGAAACGGAGGAGGCGGCCAAAGCGCTCGAAAAACCGGCAGGCGCTTATATGACCATATCCCACCCGGATCTGTACCGGGCCGAAACCCGGGATAGGATGGAATTGTCACGATGCCTTGCAAAAGCGCTGAAAACGCTTTTGCCGCAGGATGGGGATCTGCTGGTTGTCGGCCTCGGGAACCGGCATATGACGGCGGACGCGCTTGGCAGCCGCGTGCTCGAAAGCCTCCTGATAACCCGCCACATCAAGGATGCGGCGCGGGACGAAATCAAGGATCGGCTGCGCGGCGTATGCGCCGTTGCGCCCGGCGTGCTGGGCATCACGGGCATGGAAACAGCGGAAATGGTGCATGGTATCGTGGAACATGTACGCCCCGCCGCGGTGATCGCGATCGACGCCCTGGCCGCCCGGGAATGCAGCCGCATCTGCACAACCATCCAGGTGACGGACACCGGCATCCGCCCGGGAAGCGGCGTCGGGAATCATCGGGCGGGGCTTACCAAAGATACGCTCGGGGTGCCTGTGATCGCGATCGGCGTTCCGTTGGTGGTGTACGCGTCCGTCATCGCGAGGGACGCCCTGTCCCTGCTCTTCCATGATATGGATATGGATGAGGACGCGCACGCGCAGGCCATCGACGCGCTTCTGGACAAAGTCTCCAGGCAGGGATTGGGGGAGCTCGTCGTAACGCCCCGAGAGGTGGACGAAATGGTGGGAAGGGTGGCCCGCATTCTGTCAGACGGGCTGAACATGGCCCTGCAGAGCCGACTGAGCGAGGAAGAAATCTTGTCCCTTTCGCATGACAGCCTGTAAAAACGCATAGAATATCCCGAGGTGATCGGATGGAGGATACCGGATTTCGCTTTCGGGATGCCGCGTTCCGGATGGCCCTTTGGCTGCTTGCCATGCTGGCCGTCCGGTTCTGTTTGCTGCTTTCTTTTCCGCGGGCCGCTGCGGCGTCGGCCGCAAGCGAAGGAACAATGGATTCGGATTTTACCATGGAGGTGATCTCCGTCTCCTACCCGGCCCAAACCCAAAAGAGGGTATTTATTTATCATACGCATACCTATGAAGCGTATGAAATGGATCCGGACAACCGATACAAACAGACGGAAAAATGGCGGACTTCGGATCAAAACTATAATGTCGTCCGGGTTGGGGAGGAATTGGCGTCCTATCTTCGCAACGCGGGGATCTTCGTTACGCACGACAGGACCGATTATGAGCTGCCCCGGCTCTCCACCGCTTATTCCCGTTCCTTGCAAGGATTGCAGACGGCCGTGGCGGACGGATACGATCTGTATATTGACCTCCATCGCGATTCCTACTCCAAAGGGAACGGCGCGAACGTCGTTTCTTTTGACGGCAGAGAGACGGCGCGGCTTTTGTTCCTGATCGGCCAGGGCACGGGCAGCAGTCTGGAAGATAAGCCTGATTGGGAAGCCAATCAAAAAGCCGCGGAAGCCCTATCGAACGCGCTCAACAGCCGCGCGGACGGGCTGAGCCGCGGGGTGAAGCTGAAATCCGGCAGATATAACCAGCAGGCCGCCGTTCCCTGCATTTTGATCGAAGTCGGAAACAACCTGAACACCTTGCCGCAAGCGCTGAGCGCCATGGAACCGCTCTCAGGCGCGATTTGCCAGTTCTTCGACGCTCCGTAAGCGAAACACATATAAATTGAAAAAAAAGCCTTTCTGTGCTATACTTGGCTGGCAGAGAAAGGACGGAGGGGCATGAAGGATTTTTCAGTGCGTCAAATGCGCCGGGAATACCGCGGCGTGTTTCGGCTGCTGCTCAGCGTGTTCACGGTGCTCATGCTCTGCTGTGCGACGCTGGGAGCCATTCTGGCCGCGAAAGGCACGGATGAAAAGATCCTGCTGATTGCTTCCGGCATCATGGCCGCTTTGGCGTTATCGTTCCTGGGCTTGTATCTGATCGTCAGCGATCCCAGGAAGCTGCTGCAGAAAACGCCCTATGGACAAGCCCTCACCCGCCTTGGCGATCCTGTTGCCCTGATGGCGGAAATCGATCGTGAAGCGCTCAGGCAATGCGAACAGCACGGGAGCTTTACGCTGCTGAACCGCTGGCTGGTCCTGTATCAGCCAAACGGCTGGTACTATGAGCCCAAGCGGCAATGCGCCATTCCCCTTCCCCGGGAACGCATCGGCGCCGTCCACGCCCTGCCGCCGGATAACCCGTATGATCCGCAGGAATTTCGCGTCTGCCTTGTATGCGGAAGTGAACAATACGTTTTCCGCTGCTATCAGAAGCAAGATCTGAACGCGCTGATTTCCTGGATCGGAAATAAGGAGGAAAGAAACCCGTGAACGCGCATTCTTCTGCTCCCATCGGCATTTTTGACAGCGGCGTTGGCGGGATCAGCGTGCTGAAAGAAGCGGTTCGGCAGATGCCAAGGGAGCATTTTATTTTTTTCGGAGATACAAAAAACGCTCCTTACGGCACAAAGAGCAAGGAAGACGTGTTGAATTTATGCCGCGGGATCGTGGAAATGCTGCTGCAAAAAGGATGCAAAGCCATCGTGATCGCCTGCAATACCGCCACCAGCGCCGCGGCGGCGTTTCTCCGGGCCGAATACGCGTCCCTTCCCATCATTGGGATGGAGCCCGCGCTCAAGCCGGCCTCCCTGATCCGTCAGGATGGGATCGTGCTTTCCCTTGCGACGCCCGGCACCATAGCGGGCGAAAAATATGCCCATCTTTATGCGCTCTACGGCGAGGGCGTGGCGTCTCTCCCCTGCCCCGGGCTGATGGAATTTGCCGAGCGCGGGGAATTGGCGGGAGAAAGGCTGAACCGCTACCTGCGAGAGCTTTTTGCACCTTACAGCGATCAAAAAGTGGAAGCGGTCGTGCTCGGCTGCACGCATTATGTGTTCCTGAAAGACGCCATCCAGGCATTCTTCCCAGGCGTTCCCCTGATCGACGGCAATGAAGGCACGGTTCGCCAATTGATACGCCGCCTGGACGCGCTGAACCTCCTGGCCCCGCCGGACGCGGCGGGAAAGGTCGAATTGCTTTCCTCAGGCGGGCCGGAAGCGATCGCGCAAATGAAAGCGCTGTTGGAATTATAACCATATAGGATGCTGAACGGGCAGCGGCTTTCGCCGCTGCCCGAAGCTTTTTAATCGCATTTCAGGAACGATAAAACCTCATGCCACCAGGGAAACAGCACTTCATCGTTGGAACGGTAGATTTCATGGCGCGCGCCCTGCACGAAGAGCCGTTTGCCCTGCTTGACGCGGGAGATGAATTCGCCCTGCGCTTCCGGCATGACGCTGCTATCATGCTGCGCGGTGCTGAGCAGTACGGGGCACTGTATTTTTTCCACTTCGCCTTTTTTGAGGATCTTATCCGTCACCCGGATCGCTTGCCTGGTCCAGCTGAAGGTAGGGCCGTTATTCTGGTAGACGGGGTTTTCGTCTTTCACGCGGTTGTACCAGTCAAACCGCTCTTTCCCCGTTGCGCAGGAGGTTTCAAAGTTTTCCGGTCCATCATAGGGCTTAGAGCCGATGATCCTTTCTTTCCCTCTTCCCAGGGCGACGGACCCAGCGCACAAGATTTTCGCGGCTGCTTTCGGAATGCTGCCCAAATTCGGCGCGATCATCGGCGCGCAGAAGGATGCGCGGCTGAAGACCTCCGGGTGCCGCTCTATGTAGAGAGCAGCCACCGCGCCGCCCATGGAATGGGCAAAAACGACCCACGGCTTGGGCATGGAAAACAGCGTTTCCCGGGAAATGCATGCAAGGTCCGTTACATATTCCTCGAAGCTGCCCACGTGCGTGAGCGACAGATCCTTGATTTTTTCATCCCGCCAGGAGCGGCCATGACCTCTTTGATCGTACGCGACCACGGAAAAGCCGTTTCGCAAAAGGGAATGGATGATTTCGGAATACTTATACGCGTTTTCCGTGAAGCCGTGAACGATCATCGCGGTGCCCTTCGCCTGTTCGCATCTGAAGACGGAACAAAACAGCGGCTTTCCGCCGTCTCCGGGAACGGTTTTATCCTCCTGGCGTTCCTGAATGTACGGAAGCACGGCGGTTTCCATGGTCCGCTCATATTGATTTGACAGGATCAAGCCGTCCTGATTCAGCAATTCATTCATTTTGTTCATCAGCCTTTATTAATGATTTTCGCGTAAATCTTCTTTTCGTCGTACATCATAAACAGCAGCCCGCCGATCACGCATACCGCCGCGGCGCAGATCGCCACGATGCGGTACCCGAGGCCGATGTCCTGCCGGATGGTGCCCAGGGAGGTGACCAGCAGCATGGCGACGGCCTGGCCCATCTTCATGGAAAAGGTACGGGCGGCGTAAAACATGCCGCTGCGGTTTTCTTTGGTTTGGATCTCGTCATACTCCGCGATATCCGCGACGACGGCCTGCGGCAGAATGCCGAAAATCGCCATGGCGGGCGCGGCAAGGAAGCACAGGATGTAGCCCTGGAGCTCCGGGGCAATGGGCAGGAAAGAACCGAGGGCGGCGGTATACGCGAAGGCGAACGTGAAAATGCAGAAGGCGACCAGAATCAGCTTCTTCTTTCCGAATTTGGGCGTCAGCTTGCTCACGACCGGATAGAACAGCACGGAAAGCGCCGTCATGCCCACAAAGTAGATCGTGCTCATGCCTTCGTCGAGCTTCAGCAGTGCCGTCACAAAATACAGCATAGCGGTCTGGAACATGGTAATGCCAAGGAAATAGACGATATCCGACGCGACGAAGATGCGGAAATCTTTGTTGCGGAACGTGGCGGCCAGAGATTTTAGGGCAGTGGATTCGCTGGGCTGGGCCGTCACATAGTCCTTTTCCCTGATCGTAAAAACCGGAACGAACATACACAGTAAACCAATCAGGCTCATGACGGTGAACGTCAGGCGGATCGCCAGGATCCTGTTCCCTACCATCCCTTCCACCATGCCCCACACCATGGGCGCCGTATAAGCGATGGCCATGCCGGCGATGAAGGTAAAGGAAATGGCGGTCGAAATGGCCATGCGGGTTTTCTGGTCCGTGCCGAGCTCCGGGATCAAGGCGTTATAGGGCGTGCAGTACATGGTCATAAACAGGTAAAACAGCGTCAGCATCACAAACAGGAATACGGCGTTGATCCAGCTTTCCCCATTGATGGGCGACCAGAACGTGAACACCGTTGCGAGCGCGAAGGGAACGGCCGCGAGACGCATAAAAGGAATGCGGCGTCCGGCCTTGGATTTGCAGCGGTCGGATTTTGAGGCGATCCAAGGGTCGGTCACCGCGTCAAAGATGCGGCCAAACCAGGTGATCGCGCCCAGGATGGTCAGAATCCCGAAAATGACCAGGCCCTGGGGAATAAAGATCGTCTGCCCCGCCGCCTGCGCGGTCGGATCAGGCTGATAGTAATTCACCAGGAAATTGGAAATAAGCGCGCTTTGAATGGACCAGCCGAATTGCCCGATGGCAAAGCACCAGACCTTGCCCGTGGACAGCTTCTTTTTCGCAACCGTGTACGCTTGTTGGCTCATGGTTTTATTCCCTCCGTACGGCAGGATCGACGCCGTGTTCTTTTTTTGTATTTTATCACATTTTTCCCATGATAGCAAGTAAAGAGGGGCATTTCTTCTTGTGAAAAGCCCCTCTTGTCAAAGATGTATTCAGTCGGTTACTTCCCGGCCACGGCGATTTCGCCAACGTCCACGCTGGGACTGCCAACGGAGCTCCCGGGGAAGCAAAGGTCACTGCCCACGGCGCGGATGTTTTTAAGCAGCTGATAGAAATTCCCGGCTACGGTGATCTGCTCGACCGGCTGATCCTTCCTGCCGTCTTTTACCGTATAGCCCTGGGCGATCAGGGAAAAATCGCCGCTGATGGGGTTCGCGCCGGCGTGCAGGCCGCTCACCTCGGTGATGACAAGCCCGTTTTTCATATCCTGCATGAGCTGCTCCGGCGTTCTTTCGCCGGGAGCGAAATAGAAATTGCTTGGGCTTACGTTTACCGCGCCTGCGTATCCGGCGCGGGCTGCGTTGCCCGTCGTTTTGACGCCGGCCTTCCGGGCGGTTTTGAGGTTATGGAGCAGCGTGGTCAGCCTGCCCTTTTCGATGACCGCCTTGGTGCGCGTCGCAACGCCCTCTGCGTCGAAGGGCTGGCTGCCAAGCCCGCCGGGCAAAAGCGGATCGTCCATCAGCGTAACGATTTCGGAAGCGATCGTTTCCCCCTCTTTTCCTGC
Organism: Clostridia bacterium; assembly: GCA_017541205.1. Classification (GTDB taxonomy): domain Bacteria; phylum Bacillota; class Clostridia; order Christensenellales; family Aristaeellaceae; genus RUG563. The sequence goes on from JAFXZO010000111.1 coordinate 57,869, forward strand.
AAGGAGGCTTAAGCCCTTCTGCGCGCTCTCCGCGGAGAAAACGCCCGAAAATACGCCCAGCAGATCGGGCATGCATTTGGCGTCGATGATGGCGCGGTAGCTTCCGCTCGGAACAGGCGCGGCTTTCAGCATGAAAAGCGCCTCATCGACCGCTTCCCTGGCGATCTGCTCCGCGTCCAGCTCGTCAAAATCCCTTGTCGCCTTGAACCCGCTGCCGGTGGATACGCGGTCGCCTTCCTTGGCGGTGGCGCTCACAAAGCAGACGGCCATATTGTCCCGATAGCGAAGATCGAGGCCGGGTGCGTCGCTTCCGGAAAAAATGCGGTTCACAATGCGGGTTTCAGAGCTGGCGGTGGAAATCATGTTGTAATTCAGGGCCGTGATCCTTTCGTCCATGGCGAGGGCTTTCTTTTCAATGTCCTGAATCAATTGAAGCTTTTTCTTTTCCTCCACCTGATCCAAAGCCGGGCTGTAATTGTCGATCTTCGGATACTCCCCGTCGCCCGGATAAATCTCCTGGATATCCTCGTCCTCCGTGAGTATCGCGCTCTCCTTCACGGCTTCCACCAGGCTGCCGACCGCATCCTCGTCAAACGCTTCCGTCGCCGCATAGCCCATTTTTCCCTGGTAAAGCCCGCGCAGGCTCAATCCGCGGGTGGCATACACGGTATAATTGGTGATATCGCCCTTCACGCACATGGCGCGAAAGCTGTCCGTGGAATTGAGGTAGATTTCCGCGCTCTGCATACCCTGCTTCCGGGCCTCATCCAATAACGCCTGAATGAATTGATCTGCATTCATTTTTTCTGTCCGCCTTTCTTATCGTCCGCCCACGGTCATGGAGCTGACACGGATCATGGGCTGGCCCACGTTGGTGGGGATGCTGCCGCTGATGGAGCCGCACATTCCCTGCGCCATTTGCATATCCTTGCCCACCCGGTCAATTTTGAGCAGGATTTCGCTGCCGCGCCCAATCAGGGAAGCGCCGCGCACAGGATGCTGGATCTTGCCGTCCTTCACCAGATATCCTTCCGCCACTGCGAAGTTGAATTTGCCGGTTGTGGGCGTCACGCTGCCCCCGCCCATCTTTTTGGCGTACAGGCCGTCGCCCATCGTGGAAATCATTTCTTCGTTCTCGTCGTTCCCCGCGGCGATATAGGTGTTGCGCATGCGGGAGGTCGGCGCGAACATATAGCCCTGACGCCTTCCGCTGCCGGTAATGGGCATTTGCATGCGGCGGGCGTTCAGTTTATCGATCATGTAGTTTTTCAGGATGCCGTTTTCGATCAGGACCAGTTTGGTCGTCGGCGTGCCCTCGTCGTCGATGTTCAGGCTGCCCCATTCGTTCGGGATGGTGCCATCGTCGATCGCGGTCACGCAGTCCGCGGCGATTTTTTGCCCAAGCTTGCCGCAGAATTCGCTGTTGCCGACCGCAACGGCTGTCGCTTCCAGCGAATGCCCGCACGCTTCATGGAAAATAACGCCCCCGAAACCGCTGTCGATCACAACGGGCATGACGCCCGCCGGGCATACGGGCGCGTGCAGCATGGTCACGGCGCGCTTTGCCGCCGTTTTCGCGCACGCTTCCGGATCGATCCGGGAATCAAAGATTTCAAAGCCCTGCATCGCGCCGGGGTTTTCGCCGCCAGTCTGGTTTTCCGTGCCGTTGGAGGCGATGGCGGAGACGCTGAAGCGCGTATAGACCCGCGTATCGCCCGTGAACAGCCCTTCGCTGTTGGCGATCCAGACCCGCTGCACGCTGTCCATATAGTTGATGCTGCCCTGCACAATTTCCGGCGCTTCTTTGAGGATCGCCTGGGCGGCCTTCATTTTTTCCACCTTGCGGGCGGTTTTCACCTGATCGGGCCTTTCCTTGATGGCGTGGATGCTGGGCGTATCCTGCCAGGCCAAGCCTTTGGCGGCGATTTTATCCGCGCCACGGATCGCGGAGGCGGCCCTCCGGGCGCATTGCATCAGGCCCTCCATTGAGGTGTCGTTCGTATAAACGTATACGCCCTGGAAGCCGTGGAACACACGTACGCCCGCGCCGTGCAGCCGCCTGCTGTTTACGCTTTCCACCTTGCCGGAAAGCATGGAGACATTGTTGTTCTGTCTGTCCTCCAGAAAGATTTCGGCAAAATCGCCGCCCGTTTTCAGCGCTTCGGCGATCACTGCCTGGGCTATTTCTTGTTTCAGCATGGATAACCTCCTATTTTTTCAAATCATCTATTCAACAGGATAGCCTGATGAAAAGCAGTATATTTATCTTTTTTCCGATTCAGGCTCATAAAGAAGCCTGGAAAAATCAATATCGCTGAGCGACGGGTAAATTTTCTTTGCCGAAAGCTCTTTTACCGAGCCGTCCACCATCACGGCCCGCATGCCGGCATCCTTCGCCGCCGTCATGCCCGCTTCCGAATTTTCGATCACCAGGCATTCCCGGATCGGCGTGGAAAGCCGCCTGGCGGCCAGCAAAAAGGCCTCCGGATCGGGCTTGCCGCGCTCGATATCGCCGCCGTCCACGATCGCGTCAAAATACGTGCGGATCTTAAATTGCCGAAGGATGCCGTTCGCGTTTTCGCTGGAGGAGGCGACGGCGGTTTTGACGCCCATATCCCTGAGGCTTTTTACGGTCTCCAGCGCGCCGGGCAGAATGCTTTCCGGCCCTAATTCGTCGATCAGGCTGTTGA
>JAFXZO010000112.1 GCA_017541205.1 Clostridia bacterium
AACACCCCGGCGGAGCATCTGCAATCCTTCTACAAAACCTTTCCGCCGTCAGGGAGAGGAACTTCGACGGCTGCATCATCACCGGCGCGCCGGTGGAGCATCTGCCGTTTGAGGAAGTGGATTACTGGGACGAACTGTGCGAGCTGATGGATTGGACGAAAAAGCACGTGCATTCCACCTTCCACATCTGCTGGGGCGCGCAGGCCGGGCTGTACCACCATTACGGCATCCCCAAGCAGGGCCTTGCGCAAAAGCTGTTCGGCGTGTACCCGCATACCGTGGAATACAAGCGCAGCATCCTCTTCCGCGGCTTTGACGATACGTTTTTCGTGCCCCACTCCCGCCATACCACCGTGCGGCGGGAGGATGTGGAGGCCGTGCCGGAATTGCAGATCCTCTCTTCCTCACCCCAGGCGGGGGTGTACGCCGTGTACGCGCGCAAACATAAGCAGATTTTTGTCACCGGCCATTCGGAATACGACGCCGATACCCTGGAGCAGGAATACCTGCGCGACAAGAAAGCCGGAAAGCCCATCGAGGTGCCGGAAAACTATTACCCGGGCAACGATCCCTCCCAATCCCCCTGCGTCACCTGGCGGGCGCACGCCAATCTGCTCTTTTGCAATTGGCTCAACTATTTCGTCTATCAGACCACGCCCTATGACCTGGCCATGATTTCCGAAGGAATGTCCACGGACGGCGAAAGCGTTTGATCCGGAGGGAGTACGCATGCGTGAGTTTCATCTGTCGCTGCCCTTGAAGAAAGAAGACGTGCTCGCCCTCCGCGCGGGGGACCTGGTCTATCTGACCGGGCCCATGCTCACCGGGCGGGACGCCGCGCACAAGCGCCTGATCCAGCTGCTGGACGCGGGAAAGCCCCTGCCGGTGGACGTGCGCGGCCAAACGATTTATTACGTGGGCCCCGCGCCCGCTTCGCCCGGCCATGCCTGCGGCTCCGCCGGGCCGACCACCAGTTACCGCATGGACGCCTATACCCCCAGGCTCCTGGAAGCGGGCCTCAACTGCATGATCGGCAAGGGCCGAAGGAACGACGCGGTGCGGCAGGCCATGCGCCGCTTCGGCGCGGTGTACCTGGGCGCGGTGGGCGGCGCCGCGGCGCTGATCGCCAGGAGCATTGAAAAAACGGAGGTCCTCGCCTATGAGGACCTTGGGACCGAGGCGATCCACCGCTTTACGGTGCGGGATTTTCCCGCTGTCGTGATCATGGACGCGACGGGCGGGAACCTGTACGAATCCGGCCCCGCCCAATACTGTGAGGAGGCGGAAGGATGCGGCTGATGTTTATCCGCCACGGAGAGCCGGACTATGCCCGCGACTGCCTGACCGAGATCGGCCGCCGCCAGGCGAAGGACACGGCGGAGCGCCTCAGCGACGAGGGCATCGAGGCGATCTATTCTTCGCCCTTTGGCCGGGCAAGGCAGACCGCGCAGTACACCGCGGAAAAACTGGGCCTCCCCGTTCAGATCCTGGATTTCATGCACGAGATCACCTGGGGCAGCCGGGACGGCGCTCCCCTGTTCGCCGACGGCCACCCCTGGGCCCTGGCCGATCAAATGGCCCTGGAGCAGTACGACCTTTCCCGGCAGGACTGGCAGGATCATCCCTATTATGCCAACAACAAAGCCGCCGACGAGGCGGAGCGCATTGCCAGGGAAACGGATGCATGGCTCCTTTCCCTCGGCTATCGGCGCGAAAACCTCTATTACCGCTGCCTCCTGCCCGACGGCCGCCAGCGCACCGTGGCGCTCTTTTGCCACGGCGGCTCCTCCGCGGCCGCGCTCGCCCATATCCTGAACCTGCCCTTTCCCTACCTGTGCGGCGCGCTGCATCTTTGGTTCGCCAGCGTTTCCGTCATTCGCCTGGAGAAACGCCCCGGCAGCATGGCCCTGCCCTGCCTGGAGCTTATCAACGACGCCCGGCACGTGCCCTACGGCCAGGGCTGAGCCGCGCCGTCCCTGTTTCCAGCCGGTCCGCCGGCTGGTTTTTGTTTCCTTGCGCCTGCGCCCTTCCCGGGCTGTACAAACGCGGCGGGATATGCTATAATCCACATGTTACAAAATCTTTACGAACGGGAGAAGGGTACATGAGCAAGGGGCTGGGGATACGTTCGCTTGGGCTGCTGCTGGCGGCCCTGCTTTTCGTATCGCTTTTTCCCGCGCCCGCGCTGGCCGACGAATACGACCCGCTGTACCCGGAATATTTGTCGGAAGGCCATCTGTCCGCCACCTCCGCGATCCTGATCGAGGCGGACTCGGGCAAGGTGGTGTTTGAAAAGAACGCGGACGAGCGCATGTATCCCGCTTCCACCACCAAGATCCTGACTGTCTGGCTGGCCCTGATGATGGCGGAAAACCTGGAAGGCGAAACCTTGCAGGAAAAATTGCAGACCAAGTTCCCCCTCAGCGAAAACGCGACCAACCTGGCCCCGGACGAATCGAGCGCCAAATTTGCCACGGGGGAAGAGGTGCGCCTGATCGATTTGTGCTACGCCGCCATGCTGGTATCCGGCAACGACGCGGCCACCGCCATCGCCGAGGGCCTTGGCGGCACGGTGGAAAACTACGTGGCCATGATGAACCAGGCCGCCTATGCCCTGGGCTGCCAAAACACCCACTTTGTGAACGCGAACGGCCTGCACGACGATAACCACTATACCACCGCCCGCGATATGGCCACGATGGCGCGCATCGCCATGCAGGATGAAACCTTCGCCCGCATCGCGCGCACCGATGAATACCAGCTGCCAAAGGACAACAAATACCGCGCGCGCATGATTTCCAACGGCAACAATTTCGTCACCCAGGCCGAGGGTAGCAAGGCCGAGCGCTATTACGAGGGCGCGACCGGCATCAAAACGGGCACCACCTCCATGGCGGGCAACTGCCTGGTGGCGTCCGCGACGAGGGACGGGGTGAAGCTCATTTCCGTGGTGCTGGGCTCCATTTCCGATTCCTCGCGCTATGAGGATACCAAGAAGCTCATGAATTACGGCTTCTCCCAGTACATCAGCACCAGCATCGCCGAAATCTATCTGAAAAACCCCCGCACCATCGATATCCGCGGCTTCGCCCTGGACGACGCGGACGTGGGCAGGCTCAAGCTCAATCTGCAATTGCAGTCCACCGGCGTTTCCGATCTGATCGTGACCACGCGCGAGGAAATGGAATACTGGGCGCAGAATTTTTCCAGCATGACCGTGACCGAGTTTACCCGGGAGCTGCGCGCGCCCGTCACCGAAGGCGAGGTCATGGGGACGCTGACCTATTATACCGCAGACGGCGTGCCCATCGTGTACGAGCTGACGGCCTCCCGCTCCATTGCCGCCCGCGAGAATCTGGCCCCTTCCGTGGACGAGATCATCGCCGCCGCCCAGAGCGATCCCAATCCCTTCCCGCGCCTGACGCTGGAGCTGGTCGTGCTCTATCTGGTGCTGCCCGCGCTGGCGGTGTTCCTGGCTGTCAAGGCCGTCAAAGCCGCGCTGAAGGCCGTGCGCAAGCGCGTCCGCGTGAAGGCCCATAAGCCGACCAGCCGCTATTACAGATGATCCATAATAAATCCCGCCCGTTCCTTTCGCCGCCTCTTGTTTTTTCGCGCGGCAGGGCGTATAATGATAACTGGAAATAACTAGAAACGCATTTCGGAACCAAACAGGAAAAAACGCAGGAAAGGGTTTATAGCATGCTGGACCCGCGCGGCTTATTTGGCAGGCTCGATCCGCTTTCGCAGCAGGGCGGTTTGCTTTCCTGCGCGCGTTTCAAGATGGCCGGGCCGTGAGGCGCGCGTTTTTGTGAAGAGAAAATGATTGGGAAAACGGAATGATTTCCGGATCGGCGGGCAAGCGAGCAAAGCGAAATGCGCAGCGCGCCGAAAATCAAAGGAGGATGGGAAAATGAAGAAACTGCTCGGCGCGCTGTTCCTGATGGCGCTTTTGCTCGTGCTGCTGCCCGCGCCGGAGGCGAAGGCGCTGACGATCAAAAGCACGGAGTATCGATATGTGACCAACAACGATGGAATGACGTATACATATATATATGAATTCACCTACAAAATATCGGACGCAGACTTGAAAGCCTGTGAGGAAGGCTCCTGGGATGAGCTGGAACTCGAATGTTCCGTTCAAGTCTATTGCAGCTATAAAATTGGCGACCAGGTATTCAAAGATCATTTGGAATTTGCTTCCGGCGAAGATTATGTCGAGGCTGCGCGTATCTATGATTATACAGCGCCAACTTGTGAATGTGAAGGCAGCATCACAGTCGAAGCCACGTATCAATATTTCACAGGCTTACCGCGTGCCGAAAATCGCTCCGAACTCCTCGGAGCGATTCCTCAGATAGGCCATAACCGTGAAAGAGTGGACTATTGGAACGATACTTATCATGCCCTCATATGCTCAATGTGTTACACCGATTATGAACTTGAAGAGCATTACGGCGGTACGGCCACCTGCACGGCCAGGGCGGAATGCAAAAGGTGCTATCAGGAATACGGCAACTATAAGCATCAGCTGACATATCAGGAAATGCAGCCCGCTACCTGCACAGAGCCCATGATCAAAGCGCACTGGAAATGCGGTCTCTGCGGCAAGCTGTTTGAAAGCGTCGATGACGCTGGTGAGAACTCGGATGTCACGCTGGACGGACTGAAATCCGGCGATCCCGACCTCAACAACCATGCCTATGAATCCGTGCCCGGCCAGGCTGCCACCTGCGAAGCGGACGGGTACAAGGCGCACTATCAGTGCACCAGATGCAGCCTGCTGTTCGAGGGGGAGGGCGACAGGGAATCGGTGACGCTGGAAGAGCTGAAGATCGCGGGCGGATACCATATCCTGTACGACAACGGCTGGAAGGTGCAAAACGGCGACACCGCCGCCACCTGCCTGAACGGCGGCACGGAAAGCCAGAATTGCCACCGGGCCGGCTGCGGAAAGCTCATCAGGCGGGATACCCAGCCCCTGGGCCACGATTGGGCCACCGCCCTGACCCAGGGCGAGGACACCCATTATTACGCCTGCTCCCGCTGCACCGAGCGGAAGGATGAGGCGGCGCACAGCTACGGCAACTGGACGAAAGTGGACGACAGCAACCACAAGTGCGCCTGCGTCTGCGGGAAGGAGAAAACCGAACCGCACACCGGCGGCACGGCCACCTGCGTGACATTGGCACAATGCATAAAGTGCGGTGAGGATTACGGCGGCTATGGAGATCACGACTGGGGCGAGTGGTCCTATTTGGATGAATACCAACACGCGCGCGTATGCAAGAACATTGATTTGGGATGCAACGAAACCGATCTGGAGGAGCATTACGGCGGCACGGCCACCTGCACGCGGCAGGCACTCTGCGAGGTCTGCGAGCATGCATACGGCGAACCCCTGGACCACAACTGGGACACCACGCTGACCCAGGGCGAGGACACCCATTATTACGCCTGCTCCCGCTGCCCGGAGCGGAAAGACGAGGCGGAGCACGACTATAACTGGACGAAGGTGGACGGCGAAAAGCACAAGGGCGTCTGCGTCTGCGGCAAGGAGATTACCGAACCTCATTCCGGCGGCGCGGCTGCCTGCACAAGCGGCCCCATCTGCGATGTGTGCCGGCAGGAATACGGCGAATCCCTGGGCGGACATCTCTGGGCGGTGGATACGGAGCAGGGCGATAACGGCTGGGCCTGGGCCGCGGACGGCAGCAGCGCCACGGTGTATCTGAAATGCCAGCGGAACGGCTGCGGCGAAACCGCCACGGCCGAGGACACTTCGCCCCAGATAGGCAACGCGGTCTATAACGAGGGTACAGACAAGGCGGATGTCGCCTTCACCGCCACCGTCACCGTGGACGGGAGAATGTTTAACGGAGCAACCGCCCTGTCCTTGAATATCACAAGCAGGGAAAATTATTTGCGGTATAATGACAACGATGGCTCTTATTTAGGTCACATTTCAGGGACTGCGTCTTTAGACAACTGGTTTACTGAGCAGATGACAGCATATGTAGATCATCCCATCAATTGTCATTACAATTTCAGCGGATGGAGCAATCCGGTATTCACGGGCTATGAATTTGGTATTCCATTTCCATGGCAGGTATATATGTACTCGGTATATGCCACTACCGCCCAATACGAGGCCACGCTGACCCACGTTCCCAAGGCACCGGCGGCCTGCGAGGAACCCGGCGCGGAGGAATACTGGACCTGCGGGACCTGCCAAAAGAAATACAGCGACGACAAGGGCGAGAACGAGATCGGCGAACCGACGCCCATCAAGAAGCTGGGGCACCAGCTCGATCCGGTCGGCGAAGTGCCTGCCACCTGCACGGAAGACGGCGTAGCGGCATATTATAAGTGCACGCGGCAAGGCTGCGGCAAGCTGTTCACCGATAAGAAGGGCGAACATGAAACCACCCTGGCCGCGCTGACGATCGGAAAGCTGGGGCACCAGCTCGAGCCGGTGGGCGAAGTGCCCGCCACCTGCACGGAAGACGGCGCAGCGTCGCATTATAAGTGCACGCGGAAGGGCTGCGGCAAGCTGTTCACCGATAAGAAAGGCGAAAACGAAACCACGCTGGAAGCCCTGACGATCGGAAAGCTGGGGCACCAGCTCGAACCGGTGGGCGAAGTGCCCGCCACTTGCACGGAAGACGGCGTAACGGCATATTACAAGTGCACGCGGGAGGGCTGTGGCAAACTGTTCAGCGACGAAAAGGCCGAGCATGCGATCACCGAACCTGCGGCGATCAAGGCGCTGGGCCATGACCTGATAGAAACGAAGAAAGCGGAACCGACCTGCACCGAGCCCGGCACGGAAGCCTACTGGACCTGCCGGCGGGAGGGCTGCGGCAAAAAGTTCAGCGACAAGGACGGAAAGAGAGAAATCGAAGCGCCGATCCCCATTGCGGTCGATAAAAACGCGCATCCGGCGGATCGGATCGTGACGGATGCCGCCGTGGACGCCACCTGCGTCGCCCCCGGCAAAACGGAGGGCAGCCACTGCACGGCCTGCGGGCGGGCTGTCACGCCGCAGAAGGATGTTGCAATCAACAAGGAAAACCACTTGGGCCCCATCGAGGACGTTGCGGGCACGCCCGCGGCCTGCACCGAAACGGGCCTCACCGACGGCAAGCGCTGCAAAGCCTGCGGGGCGTTCACCGTTCCGCAGGAGGAGATCCCCGCCCTGGGCCACACCGAGGCGATCGACCCCGCCGTGCCCGCGACCTGCACCCAAACGGGCCTCACCGCAGGCAGGCACTGCGCCGTCTGCGGCAAAACGCTGGCAAAGCAGGAAACCGTCAAAGCGCTCGGCCATGCCTGGGCGCAAACGAGCGCCGATGAACGCGCCGTCGTGTATACCTGCTCCCGCTGCGGCCTGACCCGGACGGAGGAAAAGCGCGGCGCGCCGGGCGGCCTGTACGGGGATATCCTGATCGACGCGGATCATGAGGCCGTGCGCTATGCCGTCAAGACCGATGCGGAGGACAAAAAGACCCTCATGATCACCGCCGAGCTTGCCGGACGGAACGGAAAGACGCCCGAAATCGGCCTGAGGCTTACGAAAGCGCTGATCTGGCAGCTGCGGGACAAGGGGTACGATACGATCAAATACGTGAACGGCTCCGCTGCATTGCTGATCGAATTGGATGCGATTTCGGACGATTGGTTTGACGGCGAAGAAATCAAGACCTTCGCGTTCATCACCGCGCCGCGGGCGGACGGCGTGCTCGTTCGGGCGGAAGGGGAAACCGGGGACGGCGAAATCCTGCCCGCCGCTTTCCTCGAGGGCGTCACCCTGCTGCCGGATACGGCGGTCGAAGAAAACGGCGTTTACTGACGAAAAAATGGAACGTATCATCCGCCTCCGTCTGCGCAAGCTAAGACGGAGGCAGGGAGCGCGCCGACGCGCTTGGGAATGCCTTGGGAGGGCGTACCGGGCGCGGTGCGCTCTCTTTCTTTGCGCCGGAAAAACTTGACTTTTTCCTGCCGGAGCCGTATCATGAAATCAGCATAAAGGAGGGCAAAGACATGCGCTTGATCGGGCTGACCCCTTCGCAGGATGAAAAAACGGGCCGGATCACGGTGAACCAGGATTACCTGGACGCGGTGCTGCGCGCGGGCGCGGCGCCGGCGCTGCTGCCGCTGACGGACGATGAAAAGGTTTTGGCGGAATATTTGCGCAGGATCGACGGCCTTTTGCTCACCGGCGGGGCGGACGTCGGCCCGGAAATGTACGGCGAAAAAAGGCTGCCCCTCTGCGGGGAGACCGCGCCGCTTCGGGACAAAATGGAATTCCCCCTGTGCCGCATGGCGCTGGACGTAGATAAGCCCATCCTGGCGATCTGCCGGGGCTTCCAGGTGCTCTCCTGCGTGCTGGGCGGGGATATGTACCAGGATATCGAAGCGCAGTTTAACAAGGAGCTCAAGCATCCGCGGTTTGACAGGCCCGGCGATAAGGTACACGATCTGCTTGTGGAGGAAGGCTCCCTGCTGCAAAAGGTCACGCGCCTGGATTCGTTCCGCGTGAACAGCCGCCATCACCAGGCCATACGGCTTTTGGGCGCGGGGCTGGTTCCGGACGCGTACGCGCCGGACGGGCTGCTGGAAAGCGCGCACATGCCGGGCAGGACATTCGTGCTCGGCGTCCAGTGGCACCCGGAAACGCTCAGCGATCGTTATCCTGAGGCCCAAGCGCTTTTCAGCGCCTTGACGGAGGCGTGCGGCACATGAAAGAAATCGCGCTGGTGGCCGATCTGCACGGCAATCTGCCCGCCACCCTGGCGGTAGAAAAAGATATCCGCTCACGGGGCATCGAGCGCATCTGGTGCCTGGGCGACGTGGTGGGCAAGGGCCCGTCCTCCGCCGAAACCTTTGATTGGGCGGAAAAAAACTGCGAATTCATCCTGCAGGGCAATTGGGACGAGGGCATCGGCAACAGGCGCTTTCCCGCGGACGAGTTTTATTATCGGCAGTTGGGCGAGCGAAGGATGCAGGCGCTGCGGGATTTTCCTTTGGAATATACGTGCGTGATTTCCGGCAGGAAAACGCGCCTTTTCCATGGCCGGCCCGCCATGCCCCTTCCGTATTACGTGCATGAGGATTATGAGCTGCTCGCCCCGTACTTTGCGCCGGATTATAACGTGGTGGGCTATGCGGACGTGCATCGCCAGGGCGTCAGGCTCCTGGGCTTCAAGGGCATCCTGTTCAATACCGGCAGCGTTGGCAACGGCCTGGGCCTGGGGGCGGCCATGGCGCAATACGCCATTGTGCGCGGGGAGACGGAGAGCGAGGCGCCCGCGCCGCTGGATGTCACGATGGTCACCGTGCCATACGACGGCGCGCAGGCCGTCCGCGACGCCGAGGAAGCGGGAAAGCGCGGCCTGCGCAACTGGGATCTGTTCATCAAGGAAATCACCACCGGCGTCTACGCCCGGTTTCAAGGCGCGCCAAGGAGCCCGCTGTGATCCGCTTCGGCCCGGCGGGCAATTCGGATTCCTTTTACGCGGCGGGCTTCAAATCCAGCGATCAGGCCCCCGGGTGGCTGAGGAAAATGGGCCTGTCCGCGTACGAGTATTCCTTCGGCCGCGGCGTTTCGCTCAAAGAGGAAACGGCGGAAAGGATCGCGGCCCGGGCGCGGGAAAACGATATCGCCGTCAGCGCCCACGCCCCGTACTTTATCAATCTTTCCAATCCCGATCCCCAAAAGCGCGAGGCTTCCTTCCGCTATATTGCGCAAAGCGCGCGGCTGCTGCGCCTGCTGGACGGAGAGCGGCTGGTTGTGCACGTTGGCGCGGCAATGAAGCTGGAGCGCGCCGAAGCGCTCAAAAACTGCCGGGCGGGCCTAAAGGAAGCGTACCGCCGCCTGGACGATCTGGGGCTGTCCGGCATCCGCCTGTGCCCGGAAACCATGGGCCGCGCGGGCCAGATCGGCGATCTGACGGAAACGCTCGATTTCTGCCTTCTGGATGAACGGATGATCCCCTGCTTGGACTTTGCGCACCTGCACGCGCGGGACCGGGGCGCGCTTGGAAGCACGGAGGCTTTCGCCCGGGTGCTCGACCGGGCGGAACAGGCGCTGGGCCTTGACCGCGCGCGGACCATGCACATCCATTTTTCCACCATCGAATTTACGCAAAAGGGCGAAAAGCGCCACCGCACCTTCGCGGAAACAGCGTACGGCCCGCGGTTTGAACACCTGGCCCCGCTGCTCCTGGAACGCGGCTATCAGCCCCGGATCATCTGCGAATGCCACGGCACCATGGCGGAGGACGCCAGGGCCATGCAGGACATCTACGAAAACATGGAACAAAAGAGGAGGGAACCCCATGGCGTATCTGCACATCACGTATTATTCCAACGCCCTGCGCCGGATGGCGTCCTTTGAGATGCTCATCCCCAACGATTACCGCGAGATGGATAAGCCCGCAGACAAGCCCATGAAAACCCTGTTCCTGCTGCACGGCTATACCGGCAAGGCGGGCAACTGGGTGCCGGAAGATCTGCCCGGGAAATACAACTTCGCGATCGTGATGCCCAACGGTGAAAACGGATTCTACCTGAACGGCCTGTCCACCGGCCATGATTACCAGCGCCTGGTGGGCGAGGAGCTGGTGGATTATGTACGGCGCACCTTCCGCCTGGCGCTGCGGCCCGAGGACACCTTCATCGCCGGCATGTCCATGGGCGGCTTCGGCGCGCTGCATACGGCCCTGGCGTATCCGGATACGTTCGGGAAGCTGGCGGCCCTGTCCTCCGCCCTGATCGTGCACGGCATCGCCAAAATGAAGCCGGGCGAAGACAACGGCATGGCGAATTACGCGTACTACCGCGAATGCTTTGGCGAGCTCGCCACCGCGGAGGAACGCGACGTAAACCCCGAGGTGCTCATCCGCCGCCTGAAAGCTGAAAACAAGAAGATCCCCGATATCTTTATGGCCTGCGGCACGGAGGATTTCCTGCTCGAAAACAACCGCGAAATGCACGCCTTCCTCGAAAAGGAAAACGTTCCCCACCTCTATTACGAAACCCCCGGCAACCATGATATGGTGTTCTGGAACGAATACATCGTCAAGGCCGTCGATTGGATGTTCGGATAAGCGGCAGGCTTATCATAGGAGGGGAGAGGGGATCATGGGGCTTTTTGACGCGTTCTTCGGCAAGAAGGAGAAGCGGCAGCCGAACGATCAAGCAAACGCGGCGAACAATATCCTTTTGCAGCAAAAGCTGAATTATAACGCGCTGGTGATGGAGAAGGATCCGCAAGAGCGGGTTTCGGAGAAAACGCTTCTGGAAATCTTTGCCGCGTATTTCGCGCCGAACAAGGATTTTTATTCCGTCCCCGGCAGCGAAAAATTCAACGCGTATTTCCACGCGGTAAACGCCGCGCGGGATGAGATGTTCAGCCAGCGGCAGCTTTTTGCCCAGGCGACAAAGTGGAACGGCGAACGGCTTGCGCAGCTGGTGAACGACCCCAAGCCCGGCGTCACGAATATGATGATCTGCGGGCTGATCTTCCTGATGGGCCAATACGCGGTGGTCAAATCGGCGCTGTACTGCGTGGATTTTGCCGAAGAGATCCCCCACTGCATCGCGCTTTACCTGCTTCTGATCGCGCAGAAACAGCCGCAGGACAAAAGGAAGCAGGGAATCGACGCCGGCGAGGGAACGAACAAAAAGCCGCTGGAGGACGCGATGAACGCGCTGAAGGCGTGCGATCCCGCCTGGAGCTTCAGCATCTGGTAAGGCCGGGCGGCAATGCGAAGAGAAAAGGGGGATGCCGATGCGCTTCAGGATCGTGGAAGGCGCGGAAAACATGAATACAGCGGATATCGTCCGCTTGCTTCGGAACACTTACTGGGCCGCGAACCGGCCGGATGAGACGATCGAAAAATCCCTTCGCCATTCGTCGTGCTTCGGCGTTTGGGCGGAGGATGCGCAAAGGCTCGTCGGGTTTGCCAGGGTCATCAGCGATTACGCGACGACGTTTTATCTTTGCGATGTGGTCATCGATCCGGAATACCGGCGCCAGGGGCTTGGAACGGCGCTGCTTTCCCATATCCACGCGCTGCCGGAATTTTCGTCTCTTCGCGGCCTTTTGCTCACGCGGGACGCGCACGGCCTTTATGAAAAATTCGGGTATCAGACCGTACGGGACAGGGCCATGCTCAAAGCGCTCTGATCCTCGTTTCTTTCCGCTCGACCATTTATTGCAATTATATCAAGATTGTATTGCGCTTTTTGCAATTTGGTTGACAATCCTGTAAAAAGCGCATATACTGGAAACAAGAAATCATAGGGGAGGTGACAGTCAATGGGCGACGGCGACAGATGCCAAGTGAGCGAAGGCGTGCCGCGATCGTGGCGGGCGCGCTCATTGGCGCGTCACCAATAATCCGGTCCGCTCCCTGCTTGCATCGCTAACGTCGGTATGAAGGAAAGCCATCGCTTGCGAAAAGGAAGAGGGCTTTTTTGCGTACGGTAGGATACGCAGACAGCCCACAAGACGGCTTTCCTCCTTCGTTACGGGTTCAAAAATGAGAGGGAGGTGAATCCCATGGAATGGGAAGCCATTGAAAAGCGCCTGAACGACCTGCTCGAAAAGGGCCGTCATGGCGAGCTGCGCGGGGCGATGATGATGCTCAACGAAGTGGACATCGCCCAATACATGGAGACCCT
The DNA here is from genome assembly GCA_017541205.1 of Clostridia bacterium. Classification (GTDB taxonomy): domain Bacteria; phylum Bacillota; class Clostridia; order Christensenellales; family Aristaeellaceae; genus RUG563. Next base: position 12,688 of record JAFXZO010000112.1, read on the forward strand.
GGATAAAGAAAAGCTGCTGCTGGTGTTCCGCATCCTGCCCAAGGATATCTCCGCGGATGTGTTCAGCTATATGTCCGCCGAGCAGAAGCAGACCCTGATCGAATCCATCGGCGATCAGGAGATCCGCGCCTTGATCGACGATATGTTCCTGGACGACGCCGTGGACTTCCTGGAGGAATTGCCCGCCAGCGTCGTCAAGCGCGTCCTTCAGTCGGCCGATACGGAAAAGCGCAACCTCATCAACCAGTTCCTGCGCTATCCTGAAAACTCCGCCGGCTCCCTGATGACCATCGAATACATGGAATTCCGCGGCGAGGAAACCGTGCGCGGGGCCATGGACATCATCCGCCGGGAGGGCCTGGACAAGGAAACCATCTATACCCTGTATATCATCGACGCAACGCATCATCTGATCGGCACCCTGGCCCTTCGCAAAATGATCCTGGCCTCCGAGGATACCGTCCTTTCCGATCTGATGGACCGCAACGTGGTCAGCGTCTGCACCACGGACGACCAGGAACAGGTCGCCGAGCTTGTGCGGCGCTACGACCTGATGGCCATCCCCGTCGTGGATAAGGAGGAGCGGCTGGTCGGTATCATCACAACGGATGATATCATGGACGTCATCGAAGAAGAGACCACGGAAGACTTTGAAAAGATGGCCGCTTTGACGCCTTCGGACGACGAATACCTCAAGACCTCGCCCTTTAAGCTGGCGCTCAACCGTATCCCCTGGCTGCTGCTGATGACTGTGATCGCCATTTTTACCGGCATGATCATCACGCATTATGAGGATGTGCTCAGCGCCAACGCCGCCGTCGGCATCATCCTGACCGCCTGCATCCCCATGCTGATGGACACGGGCGGCAACTGCGGCGCGCAGTCCTCCACCCTGATTATCCGCGGCCTTTCGCTGGGCCAGATCACGCTCAAGGATTTCTTTAAGGCCCTGTGGAAGGAATTCCGCGTGGCGCTGCTGGTCGGCGCGGTGCTCTTCGTATTCACGCTGTGCCGGGTGCGGTTCATCAACGGCGCGGCCTGGCCGGTCGCCTTCGTGGTCGCCGCCGCCCTGTTCTGCACCATCGCGCTGGCGAAGGCGCTGGGCTGCGCAATGCCTATGCTGGCAAAGAAGATGGGGCTTGACCCGGCCCTGATGGCAAGCCCCATGATCACCACCGTCGTGGATATGAGCTCCCTTTTCATCTACTTTACCATCGCAAAGGCTGTGCTGAAAATATAAAATCGAATGATCGGGAAATCATGCGTTCCCTGCTCCCTCGCCTGGCGCCTGCTGGGCGAGGTGTGTTTTTGGGCTGGATCAGGCTGTATTTATAGGAACGTTTGTTCTTTGCAAATACGAACGATAAATCACGAATCCGGATGTATCTCTTGGTAAAAAGTGAACGCTTAAACAAGTGGATGAAAGAAACGTTCGGGAATTTCAAAAAGCCTGAAAAAAGCGCAAAAAATCGAAAAAAAAGTGTTGACAAAGGGAGGTGGTTTGTGGTAATCTATCCAAGCGCTCAAACGAGGGCGCGAGAATCTTGAAAACGATACAGAGAGATTGGAAGAGAAACGACAGTTAATTCTGAGATGAGTTTTACTTGAGACTGTGGGGCTTCCGCGGAGGAAACGAAG
>JAFXZO010000113.1 GCA_017541205.1 Clostridia bacterium
CTTACGGGCCAGGGAGCCGCCGTAGGAGAGGCCCTTGCCGGTCAGCACGCCTTCATACAGGCCGGTGATGCGTTTGTACTGGCCGTAGAGGAAGCCGATCTCGCGCGCGCCCACGCCGATATCGCCGGCGGGCACGTCCTCATCCGCGCCGATGTATTTGAACAGCTCGGTCCTAAAGCTCTGGCAGAAGCGCATCACTTCGTTGTCGCTCTTGCCCTTGGGGTCGAAATCGCTTCCGCCCTTGCCGCCGCCGATGGGCAGGCTGGTCAGGCTGTTTTTGAGCACCTGTTCAAAGCCCAGGAACTTGATAACGGAAAGGTTTACGCTGGGATGCAGGCGCAGGCCGCCCTTGTAGGGGCCGATGGCGTTGTTGTACTGCACGCGGTAGCCGCGGTTCACCTGCACCTTGCCGTTGTCGTCCACCCAGGGAACGCGGAAGAGGATCGCGCGGTCGGGCTCCACGAAGCGTTCCAGCAGGCCCTTGTTTTCATATTCCGGATGCTTGTCAAATACGGGAGAGAGCGCTTCCAGCACTTCGCGCACAGCCTGCAAAAATTCCTTTTCGTGGCCGTTGCGTTCCACCAGGCCGTTGTATACTTTTTCTACATATGCGTTCATGGTAATGCCTCCTTGCATCGAATGAAGAATTTTACGGGCAATATTATACAAAACAGCCCTTTTCCATGCAAGAGAAGGGCTGTTTTTTGCTTGTATTTCAGCTGTTTTTTCATTGTTCTCCCCGCATGGAAAGCCAGCACAGGCTCCAATCGTAGGAGACGGGAAACGCGAGGCTGAGCTGTTCCCGCGCGTCGGAGAGAGCCTGCCGCCTGGCCGCGTCGTCCCGAATGTCCTCCAGCGCTGGCAGGACGGATGGCGACAGGGAGGAAAGATAGGAAACGTCCAGTTCCGCAAGGACGCCGTCGTTAAACATACGCACCTGATTGCGGGCCACCAGGCGATCCACGTTCAGGCAGTTCAGCAAAAGCCACGAGGATAGGGCCAGGACCGTGAGAAGGGGGCAGATCTTCCGATCCGGCAGCATGCATTTTGCCATGGACGCCGCCAAAGCCAGCAGGATCATGGCCATGCCCCACAGCGTGACCGCCCTTAGCACGCTCAGCCCGAAAGCCCGGATATAAAGCCGCATCCGAAAGAAAGCGGAAAAAACGATCACCACGGTGAGCAGGGCGGTCACGGCGCACAGGCATCGAACGGCGCGGCTTTTTTTGCCCAGATGGAGGCAGGGAAGAATCACAAGCAGCGTCAGCAGCGAGAGGATCACCAGCTCAAAAAAGCCGCTGCGGGCATATTCGGCATAGCCGCCCGCCGCCCGGGCGCCCTCCGCGCCGCCGAACAGGTAGCGAAACTGCACGTACACAAACAGCGCGTACACCGCAGACAACATGCACAGCACCGTGGACAGGGTGACGGGGGAACAGGCGGGAAACGGGGGTTCGCGGACAGGGGCGGGCCGATCCTGGAGGGAGAACAGAAAGGAAAACAGGCACAGACCGCCGAGCATGGACAGCAGCAGACGAATGGGCAGCGCGCCGTCGAGCGTCGACAGGGAGCTGAGCGCGCCGTGAATCAGGGCGCTAAAAACACCGTCCGCGCTGACAAGCAGGCTCATCGCCACAGCCACGACCGGAAGGCCGACGGCTATCCCCACGATCACCCCCTTGAAACGGGAAACACCGCCTTTTTCCTTCAGAGATGCCGCCGCCCGCACAGGCAGAGCAAAATGCCTGAAAAAGGAAGGCGGGAAACGCCCGATGCCCAGACGGAGACCGGGACCCGACAGGGGAGAAAGCGGGTTCGCCCCCGTCAGGGAGGCAAGGGCCATGGCGGTGGATAAAACCGCCACCGGCAGGTTCATGGCCCGCAGGGCGTCGTCCCCATAGAGAGCAAAGCATGCCCCAAGGCCCAGGGACACGATCAGCAGGAACAGGCCGGCGCGATTGTTCCGAACCCGGAGCCGTCCCTTTTTCCCGGCGGCCGTCAGCGCGGCGGCAGAGAGGACCCATTGGGTCAGGGTGAGCCCGACGCCCGGAAGGTGGCTGTTTCGCCGCAAAATGAAAGGAAAATGGCAAAAAAAATAACACCCCGCGGCTGTCAGCGCCGCCGTCATCAGCAGCCGTTCCCATTTTCCCCAGGCGGGGCGAAAGGACGCATCCTTCCGCTCACCGTCCTCGGAGACAGAGATTTCATCCAATGCTTCATTCGGCATGGCTGTTTTCTCCTTCCTCATAGATCAGGATATCCCCCGGCTGGCAGGAGAGCGCCCTGCAGATCGCTTCCAGGGTGGAAAAGCGGATGGCCTTCGCCTTGCCGGTTTTCAAAATGGACAGGTTCGCCATCGTGATGCCGACCCGCTGGCTCAATTCCGTCACGCTCATTTTCCGCCGGGCCAGCATCACGTCCAGATCGATACGGATCATTTCGCCGCCCTCCTTCATACCGTCAGATCGTTTTCTTCTTTGATTTCCACCGCGCGCCGAAGCAGCCTGGACAGCCCGTAGGCCAGCAGGGCAAGCGCGGCGCTCGCCATCGCGCACAAGAGGAGCATGAGCCACGCCGGCCCGATGGCAAGACGAAACAAAAGCCCCGGCGCGAAAATCGCCATCAGGAACAGCCCGGCCATCGCCGCCATATAGGCCGTGATCCTTCTTAAGCTTTTTACGTTTTCCATGCAGAACGAGCGATCCCGGCCGATCCTGAAGCAAACCCGGAAGTATTCCCACAGCCCCAGCAGGAACAGCCCGGCGATCGCCCATGCGCTGGCCAGGCCGGGCCAATAAAGCGCGGCGTATTCCGGATACGTTTCCCGGCATTCCCCGGCCACGGCGGGAACATAGACGAACGCGACAAACAGAACGCCGATCCCGGCGGCCGCCCCCGCGATCAGGAGCCAAACGGATTCTTTCTTCATGGTTGACAATCCTCCTTTACGCAGCCATGATAGCATAGAAAATGCCGAATGTCAATATATAAATATCGAAAAACGATAAAAATTTATTGATATATTGATCTGGATCTGGATTGGAATTTCTTTTGGTTCCGCTGTTGCGCTTTTTTCTGTTTTATTGTATAATCATTTTGTTTACAGGCAATGCACGGGACCAGGCAAGCCAGAGAAAGAGAGCGCGTCACAGGCTGAAAGCGCGCGCGGCGTGCCGGCCCGCCCGTGGGCCAGCGGCCAATCCCCGCCGGACGCCCCCGTTATCGGGCATGAAAGCCGGGCGCGGCAGCGCGCCAAGCAAGGTGGTACCGCGAAGCAGCCCTTCGTCCCTGCGTGGACGGGGGCTTTTTTGGAACAAACCTTCAGGTTTGCGACGCGGGATGCGCCAACCCCAAAGAATTCAAACAGCGCGCAGGCGGAGCGCCGGGCGCGCGGGTAATTATGGAGGAGGGAATCGTCACCATGGCCAAGGAAAAGAAGCAGGAATTCGTACAGCACATTACCCCGCGGGATGAAAATTTCTCCCAGTGGTATACCGACGTGGTCACGCAGACCGATCTGATGGACTATACGCCCGTGCGCGGCTGCATGGCCTTGAAGCCCTATGGCAACCGCATCTGGGAGCTGATCCATGAGCAATTGGACAAGATGTTCAAGGATACCGGCCATGAAAACGTGTCCATGCCCATGCTGATCCCCGAATCCCTGCTGCTCAAGGAAGCGGATCACGTAGAGGGCTTCGCGCCCGAGGTCGCGTGGGTCACCCAGGGCGGTACGGAAAAGCTGCAGGAACGCCTGGCCGTGCGCCCCACCAGCGAAACCATTTTCTGCACCATGTTTTCCAAATGGGTGCAGTCCTACCGCGATCTGCCGCTCAAATACAACCAGTGGTGCTCCGTGATGCGCTGGGAAAAGACCACCAGGCCCTTCCTGCGCACGGCGGAATTCTGGTGGCAGGAGGGCCACACCGTGCACGCCACCGCCGAGGAAGCCGAGGAAGAAACCCAGATGATGCTGAACGTTTATAAGACGTTCTGCGAAAAGAACCTGGCGATCCCGGTCTTTGCGGGCCAGAAGTCCGACAAGGAAAAGTTTGCCGGCGCGCGCGCGACCTATTCCGTAGAAGCCATGATGCAGGACGGCAAGGCGCTCCAGGCCGGCACCAGCCACAACTTCGGCACCAACTTCGCCGTGCCCTTTGAGATCCAGTATCTGAGCAAGGACGGAAAGCTCGAATACTGCCATGAAACCAGCTGGGGCGTTTCCACCCGCCTGATCGGCGCCATCATCATGACCCACGGCGACGAGCGCGGCCTAAAGCTGCCGCCCATGATCGCCCCCTTCCAGGCCGTCATCCTGCCGATCGCCGCGCATAAGGGCGGCGTGATGGAAAAGTGCGGGGAAGCGTTCAGCGCGCTCAAAGCCGCCGGTATCCGCGTCAAGCTCGACGACCGCGATAACGTTTCTCCCGGCTGGAAGTTCAACGAATGGGAGCTCAAGGGCGTGCCGGTGCGCGTGGAAATCGGGCCCAAGGACATTGAGAACGGCGTCGCGACCGTCATGCGCCGCGATACCTTTGAAAAGACCGCGATCCCGCTGGACAGCCTGGCCGAAGGCGTGAACGCGCTGCTTGCCGATATCCAGCAGAATATGTACAGGATCGCCGATGAATTCCGCCTGGCCCACACCAAGGATGTGCACAATTACGAGGAGCTCAAAGCGCAGGTGGACGGCGGCTATGCCCGCGCCATGTGGTGCGGCGATCAAAAATGTGAAGACAAGATCAAGGAAGAGACGGCGGCCACCTCCCGCAACATGCCCTTCGACCAGACGCCCATTGGCGATACCTGCGTCTGCTGCGGCAGGAAGGCGAGCAAGGTCATGTATTTCGCGAAAGCGTATTGACAGATATCCATTCCGCTCACGGAACGGATGCGAGGGGGCCCGGGCTTTGGCATAATCCCTGCGCGAACGAACCATAGAAAAGGAGAAGACACCATGGAAAAAGCAAAGGTATTCTTCACGGACTTCCGCACCAGCATCGGTACCAGCCAAGGCGTCAAGCTCCAGCGCCTCATCAAAAGAGCGGGCATCGACACCATCGATTTTGAAGGAAAATTCGTCGCCGTCAAAATGCATTTCGGAGAGCTTGGCAACTTTGCGTACCTGCGGCCCAACTATGTGAAGGCCGTTGCGGACGTGATTAAGGCGCTGGGCGGCAAGCCCTTCCTGACGGACTGCAACACCCTGTATCCGGGCAGCCGCAAAAACGCCGTGGATCACCTGGAAAACGCGGAAATCAACGGCTTCAACAGCGTGACCACGGGCTGCTACATCATCATCGCCGACGGCCTGCGCGGCACGGACGACGTGGAGATTCCCGTGCCGAACGGCGAATACTGCAAGACCGCCCTGGTCGGCCGCGCGCTGATGGACGCGGACGTGCTCATTTCCCTCAGCCATTTTAAGGGCCATGAAGCGACCGGCTTTGGCGGGGCGATCAAGAACATCGGCATGGGCGGCGGCAGCCGCGCGGGGAAGATGCACCAGCACAACGACGGCACCCCGGAGGTTGACCCGAACATCTGCCGCGGCTGCGGCCGCTGCGCCAGGGAATGCGGCAGCGACGCCATTTCCTACGGCGCGGATCGCAAAGCCTGGATCGATCCGGACAAATGCAAGGGCTGCGGCCGCTGTATTGGCGCGTGCGCGTTTGACGCGATCAGCAACGTGAACGGCAGCGCGAACGAGCTGCTTTGCTGTAAAATGGCGGAATACACCGCCGCGATCTGCGCGGGCCGCCCCTGCTTCCACATCAGCCTGATTATGGATGTATCGCCCAACTGCGACTGCCACGGGGAAAACGACGCCCCCATCCTGCCCAATATCGGCATGCTGGCCTCCTTCGATCCCGTGGCGCTGGACCAGGCCTGCGCCGATCTGTGCCTCGCCGCCACGCCTGTCAGCAACAGCCAGCTTGGCGATAACCTGGCAAAGCCCGGCTGGAAATGCCACCACGACCATTTTATGGACAGCAACCCCAACATCCGCTGGAAGGAAACGTTGGAGCACGGCGAAAAGATCGGCCTGGGCACGCGGGATTATGAACTGATCCGGATCAAATAAACGCTTCCCGGCATGAAAAAAGCGTCTGGCTCGCAGGCGCTTTTTTCATGCGTTTTTGCAGCTTATACTATTTATCTTCTAAAAAAATTGAATATCACAACTGAAAGAGCATCGTCCAGGGCTGTACAGCCGTCTGATCCTGTCCGGGAAACTTTACGAGCACCTGACAGAAGTTGAACGCACATGCCAGGAACGGCTGGAAACCATGATCCCGCAGATGGCAAAACAGCAAGGTGTCACGGAGGAACTGAAAGCCAGAGATCAGCTTGGCTGGGTAGGCCGGATGAATGAAATCCAGCACAGCGCAGAAGAGATCATCCTTGCAGAAATCGTATATGAGTAACAGCCCACGGGCTGCCCGTTCATCACAGCGGGCTGCCCTTTATTATACGTCAAAGGGTATCATCCTTTTTGCGAGCATCATACTGTTTCCTGCACGCTGCTCCGCAGAAATCCTGATCCCTGCCTTTGGCAACATACACCTTGGCGCAGTTCCGGCAAATGCAAAGCGGGTTTTCGTCGTCCGCCAGCATGAAGCTGAACATGAGCTGGATGCCCAGCAGCAGGGAATGGAAATCCCACACGATGGTGGGCGTGTCGTACAGGGCGATATGATAGGTGGGCGTGTTGCCGTCCAGGGTCGCCATGGCCTGCTGATAGATGTTCCGCTGATCCGAGCTGAGCTTATCATAATCCATATAGTACAGGATCGCAGTGGTCAGGATGAAAGCCCAATCTTTGAACTGGTTTTTCAGCCAGTCGTACCGCTAGGCGTAGCTGCGCTGGAAGCTCATGTTGACGGCCATGGGCTGATCCCGCATGGTCATGGCCAGAGCCATCATGTCCTTGTCGCCGGAGAGATTCCACAGGGATTCGATGCCGCGCTTGGCGACCTCCGGCTTTTCAAAGGGGAAAAACAGGGCCAGGTAATTCAGGGTATTCATGGTTTCGTCCTTGAAAAAGCGGTTTTTCAGCAGATACACCGCTTCGTAATGCATGAATTTCGCCGTGGTGGGCAGGGCGGTCATCAGACCGAACAAGCCGTACTTGACGGCAAAACCGTGAATGGCTTTCTGGATTTCCACGTCGGGCTTGCGGCTCATGCCCATCCTGCCGATGTTCAGGGCGTCCAGCACCAGCGATTCGGCGTCCGCCAGGAGATCGAAAATAATGGGCTTGGCATCAGCGGCAGGGGTGAGATACAGAATCCCCTTGCCGTCCTTTTCCATTCATAATCGCTGTACCGCACCCATTGGGCGCTGGCCTGCTCAAAGTAGCGTTTCATCATCTTTCTCCATAAATATAGAAGCTTTACCTATGTGGTTATATATCGCTTGGCTAATTACTATGCTTCCTAATGATGTCCGAAACGTCCTGAAGCGAAATGAATGCCTTTTCGTCAAACTCATGGACGATCGTTTTCAGCTTATTGATCTGGAACCGGTTGACAATGAAATAGATGATGCTCTTGTCTTCTTTGGAAAAACCTCCGATGGCGTTGACGATCGTACCGCTTGTGCCGAACTGTTTGGAGATTGCCTCGGAAATATCATTTGCTTTTGTTGTCACGATCATCGCGCATTTTGATCTGTCAAAGCCCTCGACGATGAAATCCACGGTCTTTGAACCAACAAAGTACGTTACGATCGAATACAGCGGCAGAATCCAGCTTTGTATGGCGATACCACAGACGATATACAGAAGCGTGTTGAAGATCATCACGAGCGTCCCGATAGAAATGCCGATCTTCTTTGCAAACACCACGGACAAAACATCCACCCCGTCGATCGCTCCGCCGAAGCGGATCGTCAGCCCGCTGCCTACACCTGAAATCACCCCGCCAAAAATGGCGCAAAGCAGGAGATCAGACCCTGCGAGCGGAGAAATGATCGAAACGTCGATGGGCAACACATCCATGATCAGGAACGATGTCAGCGAGTAAATAACAACCGTAAATATCGAATAGACGGTAAACGGCAGTCCCTGTCTCTTATATCCGAACATGAAAATCGGAATGTTCAGAAGGATAAGAAACATCGGGAGCGTCAAATACGCAGGCGTGACTTGATCCAGCAGCATCGACGTTCCCGAAATGCCGCTGTCATATAGCTTCACAGGAAAAAGGAACAGCGTCACCCCAAAGGCGTTGATGATCCCGGCAACGGTTAGGGAAAAGAAGTTCAGCGGCTTGATGTCGCGGAGTTTCTGAATAAGCGCTGTTGTTTTACGGTGTGATACCTTTTTGTTCTTGGCTTTCATATATGGTTTCCTCACATATTTCGATTTGACTATGGTGCTTTTTTTGAAGCAGTGTGCCTCGATAAAACCCCTTCAAGTATATCATATTTCCCTCGTTTTTGCTTATTTTTTTCTCTGAAAGCCTCTTTTTCTTTTTCCAGGAAGCTCCTCTCCCGGCTTGTCAGCGGCTCTCCCGCCGCGTCCATCCGCATCAGCACGGGCAGGATCTTTTTCCGAATCCGATTCAGGGAGGTATTGCGGATCTTGCGGATGTTTCGATCCGTATTTTTTCGCCATTTGGCGATTTTGAGCGTGCTCCAATGCTCGATGGCGTACAGGAACAGCAATTCCTTCCGATCATCCGGCAATTCAGCCAATGGTGTACTCAGGTATTCCTGGGGCACCAGTTCATGCAGGTCATAGACGCAGTAATAGATCGTGTCCAGGAAATCGCCCTTCCGATTCTGCCGGGCCAGCACGCCGTTCAGGGAGGCGGGGAAGGCATAGCCGTCCGGGATCATGTTGTGCTCCAGGGGCGGCGTTTTGTTGCCCCGCAGGATCTCGTGGTATCGCTCCCGCCGCTCCCGATTGGCGGCCAGACAATCCCAGTTCTTCACCACTTCCCGAAAATCCGCTTCTGTGCGGGCCGCTTCCTCCAGGCGGGTCAACGCTTCCCGCTCCATGTCCCGTTTCAGCTTATTAAAAGGGAAAAAACTATTGTCATGCCCTGGAAAAATCTATTTTTGATTGATAAGCTCTCAATTTTCAAGAGGTGGACATTCTATATATGTCGATTATAATAATATTTGACCGGTCAAAATAATTCACAAGCATTGAGAGGTGTGGCTTATGTCATTTGGTGAAACGGTAAAAACACTTCGCCGAGCTTCAAATCTGACGCAGGAAAAGCTTGCGGAGCTGCTTGCCATTTCGCCGCAGGCTGTGAGCTGATGGGAAACCGATGCGGCAATGCCGGATATTTCACTCCTGCCGCCGCTGGCTAATTTGTTCGGGGTCTCAACGGATCACTTGCTGGGTATGGACACTTACCAGAATGATTTGCGCAAAGCGGAATTTGACAAGGCATTCTTTGAGTATTGGAAACACGATGATAAAGAGCGCAACTATCAAATCGCCCAGCAAGCCGCATCAGCGTATCCGGGCAATATGGAATATATGGAATGGCTCGCATCCGCCGAATACTATGCAGCCGTCCTGAAACAGGACGATGCCGAACGAAAAAAGCTGCTTGAAAGCTCTGTTGCGCACTACAACATCGTATTAGATCATACTAAAGAATCATGTCGCCGGAGAGAAACCACAGACAGACTCAAAAACAAACGATCTGGATGATTTTTATGTCAAACATGATGAACGTAAGAAACAGCAGACCAGGAAAAAGAATCAGCCCACGCTTGAATGATCGTCAAAAACGCGCCCCAAAGCTGCTTCTGATCGTAAAAATCATGTTCGAGACTTACAATTTTGTAAGTTTCGCCGTTTTCCTCAAATTCGGGTGTATAATAGTTTAGCAATGAGACGAGAGGAAAAGTGAGGCGAGCGGCTTGAAATGGGAGAGAACGCTGAAAGCGGCGCGTCAGTTTCTTGTGCCGGCGCTGGTGCTGGCGTTGATCATCGCATTCTATTCATTCTGCGTAGGTCGTGCGCAGACGGAGTTCCCGGTGCTGCGTCCGCAGGACGGAGTGCTGGACGTAAGGGAGACAGACTTTTCTTCGGACGTCTATCACTTGGTGAACAAATGGGATTATTATCCGGGCCAGCTTCTGTCCCCGGATGCTTTTGCTGATCCCACTGCTGCCCCGGAGAAGGACAACGACAGCCCGATTGACGTAGAGAAAGGCACCTATCGGCTGCGCATCCTGGCAAAACCGAATGCCTACCTTACCGTTTGCTCCTTCTCCATTGATTACAGCACCCGCATTTTTGTGAACGGAAAGGAGGTGCGCAGCATCGGCTTTGTGTCGGACGATCCAGCCCGGGCGGTGCCAAGGGTGCGTTATGTGACGCTGCCCCTGTATTCCGGGGACAGCGGCGAAATCGAAATCATCTATCAATGCGCCAACTATGTGCACAATGAAGGCGGGTTCATCCAGAACACCCTGATCTCCACGCCGGAGAACATTGACGAATACCAGCGTGGACTGACGCTGAACGCCATGATTGTCAGCGGCGGGCTGCTGATGCTTTGCTTCTATTTCCTGCTGTGCGCCGCATTCCAGAAAAACCGGGAATACGCCGCGCTGGCGGCCTGCTGCCTGGTGATTGCGATGCGCAACCAGTTTTTCTCCGTCCAGCATTTGATGCCGCCGACGCTCAGCTTCTATATCGAATACCGCCTGGTGATCCTGGACGTCAGCTGGATTCCCATGGTGACGGTGTTTCTGTTTTTCGCCTTTTTCCGGGAATCCGCTGGAAAGAAGACGCTGCTTTGTTTCGCGTGCCTCTGCCTGCTCCTGTCCGCGCTGCACTTCATCGTGGATACCCATGATCTGGTGCTGCTGTGCCACGTCTGCTATTATGCCTGCGCTCCCTTTGCCCTGTGGTTCCTGCTCCGGCATCTCTGGTCTTTCCGCAGGCAAAAGCCCGGTGTGCTGGATATCGTCACGCTCCTGGCCATCCTCTTCTTCACCTTCATGCTCATCCGGGAGGGCACGGCCTCCGGCAGCAATTCTTCCATCAATCATTTCGGCGTCACGCCGTTAGCGATGGTCGTGTGCATCCTGCTGCTGGCCATCGTGAACAATGAAAAGATCAACCGGCAGACGGCCCAGCTGCGGAAGGAAATGCAGCGCAACGAGCTGCTTTTGCAGATGAACGCCACCAACAACGATTTCCTGCGCACCGTGGCCCATGAACTGAAAACCCCCCTGACCGTGATCTCCGGCTATGCCCAGCTGATGGAGCGCCAGATGGAGCGCGGCCCGCTTTCCGAAAAAGCGCCGGAGCGATTGAAAACCATCCAAAGCGAGGCGGACCGTCTGGCGGAAATGGTTTCGCAGCTCATGGATTACACCTATGGCCACGAGAAAGACGCGGAAATGACAGCCGTGGATATCGACGAACTGTTCCGCAGCGCCTCCGCCATCATGACGCCGGTATGCGCAAAAAAGAACAATACGCTGACCGTCCATAATGGCAGCGCGTCCAATATCCACGGCAATGCCGAGCTGCTTTTGCAGGTGCTCATCAACCTGATCGTGAACGCCACCCGCCACACGGAATCCGGCCAGATCACCGTAAGCGCACAGGACAATGTGGGCTTTGTGGAGATCACCGTATCGGACACCGGCGACGGTATATCCCCGGAGGCCGTACCGCACATCTTTGAAAAGGGCTATTCCACCGATGACAGCCGGGGCCTTGGCCTGGCCATCTGCATGGATACCGTGCGCCTGCACGGCGGCACGCTGGAATTGGTATCTAACAGCCCGGATGGCGCTTCTTTCCGCTTCACGGTGCCGAAAGAAGCAATATAGAATGTAGAACGCAGAATTTAGAATGAAGAGGGTGCATCATGAGCTATACGATCCTTTTAGTCGAAGATAATCCCCACATCATGGAAATCAACCGAGAAGCGCTGATAATGGAGGATTTCGGTGTGGTGGAAGCCACGAACGGCAAAGCGTGCATGGAAGTCCTGCGCACTCACGATGTGGACATGATCGTGCTGGACATCATGCTGCCGGACAGCGACGGATTGACATTGTGCAGGCAGATCAAGGCCCAGTACGACATTCCCATCCTGTTCCTTTCCGCCCTGGGGGAAAACGAGCAGATCATCCAGGGCCTGCGCTCCGGCGGGGACGACTATTTGCCCAAGCCCTATGATATCCGGGTGCTGGTGGCCCGCATCGAAGCGCGATTGCGGGCATCCCAGCGCAGAAAGCGGTTCATGACCTTCAGCGGCCTAAAGCTGGACACGGCCCTGCTGACGGCGTATTCCGGCGAAACGGATCTGCTGCTGAGCCAGAAGGAGTACCTCCTGCTGCTGACGCTGCTCGGCAACCCCAACCGGCCCATAGAGAAGGAGGAATTGTACAGCGCCGTTTGGGGCATGGCAGCGGGCGGCGACATGAGCGCCTTGCATACGACCATCTCCCGACTGAATAAGAAATTGGAAAGCGCGGGGAAACGGGTATCCCATCGCCGGGGCGAAGGATACGCACTGGAGGAGATATAAACGAATCACATCCACACCCTCAAAAACGTACGATTTTCTTTTGACAAATCGTACGTTTTTGGATATGATAAAAAGGAAGGGAGGAATAAAAAATGTCCATTACAGCGACGGAACTAAAGAAAAACCTGAGCAAGTACCTGCTGCTTTCCGCCACGGAGGACGTTTATATCACGAAAAACGGCAAAGTAGTCAGCAAGCTCTGCAATCCTTTCCAGGATCGGGTGGAGATCGCCAAATCGCTGTTTGGCAGCGTTCCCGCCGCCATGACCCTAGAGGAAGCGAGAGAGGAGCGGCTTGGGAAGATATGAGGATGTTGATTGATACCTGCGTGATCATGGACGCCGTGCAAAGCAGGGAACCCTTTGCCCAGGACGCCCAGGCGATCCTTCTTGCAGCCGCGAATCAACAGATCATGGGCTATGCCACCGCCAAGGAAATGACGGATATTTACTATCTCGCCCATCGATGCACCCACGATCAGGGGGCAGCCAGGACGATCATGGGCAGGCTTTGCACGCTGCTGGACATCCTGGATACCACGGAAAGCGATATTCGCCGGGCGCTTGCGTCAGGGCTGAACGACTATGAGGACGCGGTCATGGTGGAAACAGCCATCCGTGAGGAAATGGATTGCATTGTCACCCGGAATCTGTCCGATTACGGCGCTTCCCCCGTACCTGTTTATTCTCCCCACGATTTTTTGATGAAGCTGGAAAGCGAATGGTCGCAAAGCGACGAAAAATGAAGCCAGGCTGGCCCGTGCGGTCAGTCTTTTTGATTGCGGCAGATGATTTCTTATCCCTTCACATCCGTTTTCCATTCTACATTTTAATAAGTAGAAAAAAATCGAGACTTACAATTTTGTAAGTTTCGCGATTTGGGCGTTTTTTTATGCTATGCTGTATGCGATGAATTCCGTCCATGTGGGACGCGGGCGGCGAAGGACGAAAACGAACGGATTTTTATAGCGACGCCCGAAAAAGGAGGATGGGAAAATGAAAAAACTGTTGTGCGCGCTGGCGGTGCTGGCGCTGGCGATCGTGCTGCTGCCCATGCAGGAGGCGAAAGCGAATTACCATAGGGGCGACACATGCCCGAAATGCGGACAAAACAATATCAGTACTTTTTGGGGCACAACCAAACTTCACAACGTTTGGTGCAGTAATTGCCATTGGGGCCAGGAGTTAAATGGCGACGGTAGATGGATCACGCTGGAAAGCAACCGCGAACCGCATTTCGGCGGCACGGCCACCTGCGTAAAAGAAGCAAAATGCGAGGGCTGCAACACGACATACGGCGAAATAGACCCCAAAAACCATACAAACCTGGAAACCTTCGCCGCCAAAGAGCCCACCTGCACCGAAAGCGGCAATAACCTGTATTACTATTGCAAGGACTGCAAAAAGTACCTGAAAGCGGATAAGAAAACCGAAACCACCGTGGAAAAAGAAACCATCAAGGCCTTCCACGACTGGGCCACCACCCTGACGGACGGCGGCGACACCCATTATTACGCCTGCTCCCGCTGTGACGCGAAAAAGGACGAAGCGGCGCACATCTACGAAAACTGGACGAAAGTGGACGACAGCAACCACAAGGGCAAATGCGCCTGCGGGAAGGAGAAAACCGAACCCCATTCCGGCGGCACGGCTACCTGCCAGGCAAAAGCCAAGTGCGCAGACTGCGAAGCGGAATATGGCGATAAAGCCGATCACAATTGGGATACGGCTTGGACCACGGGCGAGGGCAAGCACTGGCACAAGTGCAAAACGCCGGGCTGCACCGCCAAGAAGGACGAAGCGGAGCACAGCGGCGGCACGGCCACCTGCGTAAGCCAGGCCACCTGCGGCGTATGCAATCAGAAATACGGTCAAAAAGACCCCAACAACCACAGCTGGCAGCAGAGCAAGATTCTGTGGCTTTATGTCAATGGCACATATACCGAAGCAGACGTTTACTACTCCTGCGAACGGAAGGTGAATGGCTGCACTGCGAGCAAAACGCAGAAAATGCACCTTGAAAAGTCCTGCACGGCCACATGCGAAGCAGCCGGCAAATACATTTTCAAGGCTACGATTTCTGCGGATGAAACGCTGGATGGCGGCGCGTATTCCGAAGAAAGAAGCCTGGATGCGTCCGCCCTGGGCCACGAATGGGAAACCAAGTGGACCATTGACGGGGATGTGCATTACCACGCCTGCTCCCGGTGTGATGCAAAAAAGGACGAGGCGGCGCACAGCTACGGCAGCTGGACAAAAGTGGACGACGAAACCCACGAGGGCACCTGCGTCTGCGGCGCGAAAACCACGGGGGAACATGTATGGAACGGCAGCCATTGGTGCGGATATCCCCGCAAGTGTTCCGTGTGCCAGGAATATTACGGCGAAACCTTGGGTCATGAATTTTGGTATGAATATAAAACCGAAGAACAGCACAAGATCAACTGCTATCACTGTGACGGGCTCTTCGGCAGAGAGGATCATTCTGGCGGCACCGCCACCTGCACGAAGAAGGCCGTCTGCGAAAAGTGCGGCGAGGAATACGGCGATTACGCCCACGACTGGGGCGAATGGCACGTTGACCCGGACGACAGCACAAAGCACATCCGAACCTGTAACAACAACTGCGGCGCCAGCGAAAGCCACGCCATTTCCTGGGGCGCCTGGGAGAAGGTGGACGAGGAAAACCACAAGCACTCCTGCCAGGGGGGCTGCGGCCTTTCGGAGACGGTGGCCCACGTGTGGAACGGCAGCCATTGGTGCGGCTATCCCCGTAAGTGCAGGGACTGCGGC
This sequence comes from Clostridia bacterium, assembly GCA_017541205.1. Classification (GTDB taxonomy): domain Bacteria; phylum Bacillota; class Clostridia; order Christensenellales; family Aristaeellaceae; genus RUG563. The sequence goes on from JAFXZO010000113.1 coordinate 15,317, forward strand.
GAGTTCTACGGCGACGTTTTAGATCATGAATTCTGGTACGAGTATAAAACGGAAGAGCAGCATAAGATCAACTGCTATCACTGCGACGGGCTCTTTGGCAGGGAGGACCATTCCGGCGGCACGGCTACCTGTACACAGAAGGCCGTATGCGAAAAGTGCGGTCATGAATACGGCGCGCTCGCCGAGCACACCGGCGGCACGGCTACCTGTACGGAGAAGGCGAAGTGTGAAGTCTGCGGACAGGAATACGGGGAACCGCTGGGCCACGACCTCATCCATCACGACGCCCAGGCCCCCACCTGCACGGCTATCGGCTGGGACGCCTACAACACCTGCTCCCGGTGCGATTACACCACCTATGAGGAAAAAGCCGCGCTCGGCCATGACCCGGTGCACCATGACGCACAAGCGCCCACCTGTACGGCCATCGGCTGGGATGCCTATGATACCTGCTCCCGGTGTGACTACACCACCTACGCGGAGAAGGCCGCTTTGGGCCATGACCTCGTGCACCATGACGCGCAAGCTCCAACCTGCACGGAAATCGGCTGGGATGCCTACGACACCTGCTCCCGGTGCGATTATACAACCTATGTGGAAAAAGCCGCGCTGGGACACGACCTGATTCACCACGACGCGCAGGCCCCCACCTGCACGGCTATCGGCTGGGATGCCTACGACACCTGCTCCCGGTGCGATTATACGACCTATGTAGAAAAAGCCGCGCTGGGGCATGACCTGGTCCACCATGACGCACAAGCCCCCACCTGTACGGAAATCGGCTGGGACGCCTACGACACCTGCTCCCGGTGCGACTACACCACGTATGAGGAAAAGGCTTCGCTCGGCCATGACCTCGTGCACCATGACGCTCAGGCTCCGACCTGCACAGCTATCGGCTGGGATGCCTACGATACCTGCTCCCGGTGCGACTACACCACGTATGCGGAAAAGAAAGCCCTGGGCCATGATCTCGTGCATCACGACGCGCAAGCGCCCACCTGCACGGCCATCGGCTGGGACGCCTACGACGCCTGCTCCCGCTGCGATTACACCACCTATGCGGAAATCCCGGCGCTGGGTCACGATTATCAAATCACCAGCCGCACGATCACCATCATCACATCCACATGCAGTCATTGCGGCGACAGCGCCTGGACATATAACCCCGGCAGCAGGAGCCTGCTGGACGGCCTGGTGCGGGATGTCGCGGGTGAACCCGTGGATTATTCCGCCGGCGTTTCCCTGGTGGATGGAAAGCGTGTGCTCGCCGTGACGCCTGATCCCGTGGACGGCGAGGTTGGCTTGTATCTGACGCCGGAGGAAGCTGAGCTGTGGCTCAAGCAGGGCATTGACACGGTTTCGTTCAGCACGGATTTCGCGGCCCTGGAAATCGACCTTTCCGAGATCACCGCCGAATGGTTCCCCCTGGAAGACGGGGCTGAGATCGACTTCTTCGTATTCACCCTGGCCCCCGCCGAAGACGGCGCGGAGGTGCGGGCGGAAGCCTTGATCGGCGAAGAAAAAACGCCGGCGGAAGCGTTTGCCGGCATCGCCCTGTTCCTGGAAGATCAGGGAATCGGTGTTACGGAGAATGGCGTATATCGAAAAGAATGATTGGACAAGCAGAAAAAGTTAAAGCTTGACGAAAACCTGCAATTTTGACGAAAATCAGAATTGCAGGTTTTTCGTGGTCTGCGTTCATCCTGCTCGAATAGAACGCTTTTGAGCATGGGTGAGCCGTAAAACTCGGATCATAGAATGGCTCAAGGCTTTACGGAAGCTTTCTTTCAAAACACCTTGCCAAAATGTCAAAAATAATCTAAAAATACCCTTGACAATATCCGTCTTAGATGGGATTAAGTATCAGTTTTCGTGATTCAGCGCTTCAAAATGCTTTTTCCCCGTTACCAAGATGATGAGGCCGATCAGGAACAGGCAGATCAGCGCAAGCACGCCGTAGGAGGAGCGGCCCGTCCACGTGCCGATCATGGCATAGAGCACCGGGCCCAGCACGGAAGCGAATTTTCCGAAGATATCAAAGAAGCCGAAGAATTCGTTGCTGCGTTCCTTGGGGATCAGCTTGCCGAAATAGCTGCGGCTGACGGCCTGGATGCCGCCCTGCACCGTGCCCACCATAAAGGCCATCGCCCAGAAGAGGATGGTGGAGCGGCTGACGGCGCTTTGGAATTTCTGGATGACGGAGATATTGTTCCCCAGGAATTGCGCGTAGGTCCCCAGCACCTTGTCCACTTCTGCGTTCGCGCGCTGCTCCTGCGTATATTTTACGATTTCCGCCTCCCACTTGGCCGCGGCGTCCTTGCTGGAAAGCAGGCCCGCGCCTGCGTCGCGCAGGGCGATGGCGGTTTCGTCGGTCAGATCGGCCAATTGATCCGTGTATTCCGCTTTCAGCACTTCGTTATACGCTTCCTGGTGCGGCTCCAGGGAGAAGCCCATATAGAACCCCAAGCAGCAGATCAGGGTATATACGGCAATGGCCCCGATCAGCGCCTTGCGGGCGGAGAACTTTTCCGCGAGCTTCGCAAACCAGATCGAGCACGGCATTGCGACGAGCTGGGTCACCAGCAGGGCCAGGATCATGCCCACGCTGCCAAGGCCCAGCACCGTTCCGTAAGCCGTGGAAATATTGATGATCGTTCCGACGCCGTCGATATAGAAGAAATAGGCCAGCACGTAGAGGAACAGGCCGCGGCGCTGGAAGATGTCCTTCGCCGTATGCAGGATGTTGCGGAAGGTATGGCCGATGGTGTGGTCTTTCGTGCGCTCGATGTAGTGGGTCTGCTCCACGTTCCTGAAGAAGGGGATCGAGAAGACCAGCCACCAGACGCTGGTGATGATGATCGAGAACTTTTGCGCGATGGGATTGCTGTAGCCCAGGACCAGCAGCATCGCAATGGAAATCACAAACGGGATCGTGCTGCCGCCGATGTAGCCCATGGCATAGCCCCAGGAGGAGACCTTGTCCATCTTATCATCGGTGGTCACGTCGGTCAGGAACGAATCATAGAACAGGCAGCTGCCCGAAAAGCCGATGCGGCTGATGATGTAGCCGATCAGCATGAGCTTCCAGTTGTTCATCACCAGGGCGATCAGGAACGTGAACACCACGCCCATCAGCACGAAGACGGTGAACAGCTTTTTCTTCATTCCCTTGTAGTCCGCCACAGCGCCTAAAATCGGCGCGAGAACGGCGACGATGAACGTGGCGATGGAAATGCCGTAGCCCCACCAGATATCGCCCGTGCTGCCCGTGCCGCCGGCGATGGAGACGAAAATGATGGGGAAGATGGCGGCCATGATGTTGGTGGCGTAAACGGAGTTGGCCCAATCGTACATGATCCAGCTCCATTCTTTTTTTGTAAATCTTTTTTCCGCTTTGGCCTTGGGCATGGCGGCTGCCTCCTTTGCGTTGCTGATTGATCCCGCCTCTATTATACAGAATTCAGCATTTTTTTCAAGGCGAAAAATTTTTTCGGCCTGATCCTGGAAATGTATGGAAGGAACAAGAGCACCCAACTTCTGCAGCCCTTTCCAGCGTGCGGTAAAAATGCAGTGCAGGAAATCCAGCGCTGGGAAATGCTGGAATACCGGATTGGATCTGCCATATATTGGCAGAAAAATGGGGATAAACAAACGCGGGCGCTTCGTCATTGTGGTGTACGGCCAAGGCCGGAACACAGAATACAAAAGGAGGAATCCCCATGAACGATCGCAAAACCCCAAGAATCCTGAGCGCCATCCTGGCGGGCATCCTGTGCCTTTCCATTCCCGCCGCTTCGCTTGCCGCCGAGTACGCTACCGTGCAGGGCGGCGGGCTGAACCTGCGTCAGTGCGCAGGGCTGGATGCGAAGGTCCTGGGCCAGTATGGCACCGGCACCTGGATCGAGGTGCTGGAAAAGGGCGAAACCTGGAGCAAGGTGAAGGTGGACGGAAAAACCGGCTACATGATGACCAAGTACCTGAATTTTGGCCTGACCGGAAAGACCATGTATGTGCGAACCAACACCGGCATCGGCCTGAACCTGCGCGAAGCCCCCAGCACGTCCGCCCGGATCATTACGTCCTTCCCCGTCGGCACCGCCGTGTGCGTCATCCAGGGCGGCGATTCCTGGCATAAGGTCTGCGTGGGCAAGCTGAGCGGCTACATGGCCAGCGCGTACCTGAAAACGGAAAAAACGTCCTCCGCCGCGGCGCCCGCCACTTTCAAGGCCACCGTGCGCAACATCAACGGCGGATGCGTGGTCAATTTCCGCCTGAAGCCCGGCATGAAAACCACCATCCTCAAAAAGATCCCCGTCGGCACCCAGGTGACCGTACTCGAAAAGGGCGAAAACTGGTGCAGGGTGGAGATCGACGGCCAGCAGGGCTACATGAGCACCTATATGCTGAAATTCTGATATTCATGCATGCGGGCCTTGGCCGCGCATGAAGCATGCAGGGCCGACCTTTGCTTTGGCGGCAGAGGCCGGCCCAATTTTCTGTTTTTCCGCGGCATATTCCTTTGGCCGGGATTGCCTTTTGCCCGCACTTCGTTTATAATGGTCGCCGGAGATCATGAAAACGGAAAGACCATCACGGAGGATCGGCCATGAAAACGTATGAGCAGGAATTGCTGCTTCGCACCTGCGACTGTGATTTTACCGGTTCCTGGCGTCCCAGCGCCATCATGGAAGCCATGCAGGAATTGTCCGGTATCCATTCGGAGCTGATCGGGTGCGGCAGGAACGCGCTGATCGCGCGCAACATTGTCTGGGTGCTCAACCGCAGCGAAATCCATATGCAGAAGTATCCGCGCATCGGGGACCGCGTCATGGCCCAGACCTTTCCGATCGCCACTCGCCGCTGGTTCTTCCCCCGGTACTATTTTTTCCGGGATGAGCAGGGCGAAGTGCTGGGCTACGCCGCCACGCTTTGGGCGCTATTGGATCTGGGCAGCCGGAGCCTCCTGCCGCCCAAGGAAGTGGGCGCGATCCTGCCGGATAATTCCGATCTGCCCCTGCCCATGGGGCTGCCCGCGACGGTGGATACGGTGGAGGGCGAAGAAAGGGTCCTGCGCCGCGTGCCCAAATATTTTGACCTGGACGTAAACCAGCACGTGAACAACACCCGGTACGCGGACTGGGCCTGCGACGCCCTGGGCGTCGAGGTGATGCGCGATTATTGCCTGGAATCCATGCTGATCAACTTTGACGCGGAAATCACGCCCGATCAGCCGATCATGCTGCACGTATCTCAAAACGGCCTGGATTACCGCGTGGCAGGGTATCACGAGGATAAAATGCATTTTGAAGTCGGCGGCAAGCTGCGCAGGCGCTCCGAATAAATACTTCGAGATAGAAAAAACCCTTCCATCCCTTTTCGGGAGCGGAAGGGTTTTTTATCAGCCCGCGACGGACTGCTCTTCCTGTTTTTTCAGGCGCTTTTTCTTGGGCTTGGGCAGGGAGTATTCGTTGCCCTCCTCAAAGGTCACGGTTTCCGGCGGGGTTTCCAGCAGGCTCGGGTTTTCCAGATAATGGATCATTTTGGCGACCAGTTTGGCATAGGTGGCGCCGGCGCAGATCCTTTCATCCGCCGTCACGCCCACGGGCAGATAGCGCTTACGGGTCACTTTGCCGTCCGGGCCCGTCACGTTTTCGCGGATCACCGAGCCCATAGAGAAGAAAAGGGACGTGGTGCCGAAATTGTAGATGTGGTGGTTCACCGCGGGCATGCCGATGGAGCCCATATGGGTCACGAACAGGCTGGTATGGAAGGGCGAAGCGTCCTGGATATAATTGGGCATGATCCCATAGCGGTCCAGGAAGCGGGCGGTGTGCACAATGATATTGGCCAGGATGGGGTTCAAAAGGAGTTTAGCCACCTTCATGGTGGAATTGTCGGCTTCCTCCTTGCGCGCGGCTTCGATGGCCGCGCTTACGCGCTCCGCCACGTCGAAAATGGTGTCCCGGGGATCGAAATAGCATTTGACGGTGTTTTCTTCGATGGCGTTCACGTCGCTGGTCTGCTTGAGCGCAACGAAGGAAACGGTCAGCTGCGTACGGGCGTAGAGGCGCTTGTTGGAAACGAAGCGGTTCACATCCGGCAGCTCTGACACCACGCGAACAAAGGCCGCGATCAAAAGCTCCAGGAACGTGAAGTGGTTGCCTAAATTGCCCTGCTCCACGATATAGCGGGCCATTTTTTCGTAGTCCAGCCTGTAATTCAAAAAGACCTGCGCATCACACCGCATGGGCATCAAATACGGCGTCAGGGCAACGATCGGATCGATTTTTTTCAGCACGCGGCCATCCACTCTGCGGCCAAACATGGGCGTTCCCCCTTCTCAAATCAGTGCGTTGGTTCAACCGTCCCTTCATTATACTCTGTTTTATCGGCTGCGTCAATGTGACGAATCAGGTCAAAAACAGGAAAAACACAAACCGACGCGAATTGTAAAATCTTCCGTCGGCGCGCAACACGCGGGCTTTCCCGGCCTCTATGGGGATGACAAAGGCGCGCCTGTGTGTTATAATATCGAAGCAGCCGGCGTAAAGCGCGGTTGGCCGTCCCGGCGGTTCTCTTTCGGAATGACGCCGAGCGGCATGAGAGAACGGCGTTCGCTTGATCCAAACGCCGTGTTGGAGGATCATGTGAAGTATTTACGGCGTTTGATCTGGTATGTATCGTCCCGGCTGCTGGCGCTGTGCCTGATCCTGGGCTTGATTACCATGGTTTTTTATTTCTCGATGAACGCCACCAATATCTATATTATCCTGAAGGACGGCATGGCAAAGCGCGCGCAGGTGGTGATGATGGGGGCGGACGAGAGCCTGCTCACCCCTTATTTTTCCGCCGGCTATATCGACCGCGATCCCATGCTCATGGAGGCAAGGAACGGCCAATCCTCCTATCAGAACAACTACAGCATCACGGGCTTTGACCACCGCATCAACCTGGATTGGGTGTGGTGCTGGCCCTGGGAGGACAGCGCCCGCGCCACCATTACCGAGCGCATCCCTGCCATTGACGGCAAGCTGCGCGCGTCCGCCCGGGATACTGCGGCCGCGATGGGCACGCCGCTTCCATCCATCCCCAAATGGCAGACCACGCAGTATACCGTCTATTTGAGCCGCGAAAACAATCAATGGCGGATCCGCAACCTGACGGTATCCAAGGTCATTAACGAAGAATAGGAGCGTCCTTCATGCCCGCACTGTATTTGGCGCCCATGGCGGGGATCACCGATCAGGTGTTCCGCCGCCTTTGTTTTGCGAAGGGCTGCGATTATGGCACCACGGAAATGGTAAGCGCGCAGGGCTTTTTGACCGCGCCAAAGGATCGAAACGCCTACCGTTTTTTGCTCGCGCGTTTTCCCGAGGAGGGGCCGCTCAGCGTGCAGCTGTTTGGCAGCGAGCCCGGTTTTCTCGCGCAGGCGGCGGCGCGCTTGACGGAAACGGGCGTTTTTTCCGGCATTGATCTCAACATGGGCTGCCCGGCCCAGAAGGTGGTCGGCGGGCAGAGCGGCAGCGCCCTGATGAAGGATACGCCCCTTGCCGCCCGGATCGTCGAACAAGTGAAAAAAAACACGCATTTGCCCGTATCGGTCAAAATGCGTCTGGGATGGGATGACGAGCACAAAAACGCCGTTCCGTTTGCCAAAGCGCTCGAAAACGCCGGGGCGGACCTGCTGACCGTGCACGGCCGGACCCGCGCGCAGCAGTACGCCGGGCGCGCCGATTGGGAGGCGATCGCGCAGGTGAAGCGGGCCGTCTCCATTCCGGTGATCGCGAACGGAGATATTGTCAGCGGCGAAACGGCGCGGCAGGCGCTTTCCGTGACCGGATGCGACGGCCTCGCGATCGGCAGGGGCGCGCTCGGCAATCCCTGGATCTTCAGCGAAATCAAGGCGTATTTGTCCGGCGAAGCCTATACGCCGCCGCCCTTTTCCGAGGTGATCGACACCGCCCTGGCCCAGGCCCGGGACATGGCGGAATGGAAAGGCGAAAAAAGCGCCCTGCTCGAAATGCGAAAGCACTTTGCCTGGTACACCGCAGGCCGCCGCAATTCCGCGCTCGTCCGCACGAAAATCACCCTGGCCTCATCCTTTGACGAAGTGGAAGCGCTGCTGAGGACCCTGTTATGATCTAAAAATCGGCCATGCCGGAAGATGAAACCGGGCATGGCCGTTTTTCTCAGAACTTTCCGCTGTGGTGCGTATGTCCGCCGCCGCCGGCGTGGCTGTGTCCCCCGCCGCCGCTGCGGCTGCCGCTGGAAGTGGATACCCTGTGGGTGGTGGTCGTGGTATAGAGGTAGACATCCTCCCTGCGTGTGATCCCGCTTTTCTCCTGCCGGATATAGGAGGCCGCGTCGGTCTTGCGCCGGACGGTCTTCATTTGATGCCTGAAGACAGAGGCCACGATGAGCCCGACCGCGAGGCCGATGAGCAAGGCGACGGGCAATACGCGCAGGGCGCGGTTGAGGGGCTGATACGCATTGAGGCGGCTGGACACCGCGCGGACAAACTGGCTTATACCGGAAGCGTATTCGCTTCTGCGCAGGTAGGGCAGCATGGCGTCATCCAACGCTTCCATGGCGCTTTCGCCGAAGATCTTCCTGCCTTTGCCGGCGGTGCAGATATCGTAATCCCGGTTGCCGGCGCCGCCGCCCGTGACCAGGAGCAGCAAAATGCCGTCCTCGCCAAAGGAGCCGGTGTCATAAAACGTTTCGGAATAATTGTAGAGCGATTGGCCGCGGAGGCTTTCTTCGGTCAGGATCACCACGTCGAAGGGATACTCGCCCTGCATGGAAGCGATTTGCTCCTCCAGCATCTGTTCATCCTTATCGGAGACCACGTCGGCATGGTCAAATACCCGCGTTTGCGCGAGGGCGGGGGAGACGAAGAGCAGGCAGAGGATGAGCGCCGCGATACACTTTTTCATCGTCACAGCACCCCCGAAGAAAACAGCGCGTACGCGGCGGCGAACCCGCCAAAGCCGATGCCCAGCGTCAGCCCGAGCAGCCAGCCCCAGAATTTGCCCTTATCGACGGGCAGATCGCCGATGAACCGGCCTGTCTGGCCGTTCATGGCGAAGGTATAGGTTTTCTCGCGCCAACGGGTGTTGAGCATCCAGACCGGGAAAAGCACCTGGCTCACCTGGCTGTTCTGCAATTGGATCTGAACGCCGTCGGGCACCACGGACGCGTAACCGGAAACGCTCGAACGCAAATAGCTTTTCACGCTTTCGCGGATGCGATCGTTCGCCCGGGGCTGGCAGGTCTCCTGATCCACGTCGTATCGCTGGGCCTGATAGCCGCTCAAATAGGCGCTGCTGAAGGGCTGGGCGTCGCCGGTGTGGAAGGGCTCGATGGATTCCATCATGGTGTCGTCCATGGCGCTCGCGCCGTCCACGGGCACCTCGCTAAAGCCGATATGCCCGCCGCGCCGCACCAGGAAATGCGCGGTGCGGGTGGTCACGTAATCCCCGTGCCGGCTGCGGCTCACCTTGGTGGCCTTGTAGGTGCAGTCTGCCTCCGCGTCCGCCTGGTAGAGCCAGAAGGGCACGTAAACGCCGGTAATTTTTTCCACCCGGCCTTCGTCAAAAAAGCCCTTGGGCAGCAGCTTTTTTCCCTTGCAGTGGCCGCGGAAAGCGTCCTGCGCTTCCTGCCTGCTCTTTTTGAAGGGGATCACCCTGTCCGGCCGGTACGCGCCGGAAAGCACGCCGGGCAGGATGGAAGGGCTACCGCAATAGACGCACTCGGTAGCCGCGGTGGTTTCATCCGCAAAGATTTCAGAGCCGCAGTTCTGGCAGCGGAAGGAACGCAGGCGGGACGCTTCCTCCGCCCCGAAGCCCTGGTTCCCCGACGCTCCCCAATGCAGGCTTTGATCCGGCGTATTTTCTATCTGGTTCTGCGCCACCTGTTCAAGGGTTTCCAGCGTAAACTCATTCTTGCAGCTGTCGCATTTGAGGTTTTGGCTCTGGCTGGAAAAAGTCAGCGACGATCCGCAGGCGGGGCATCGAAAATGCATAGCGGCCTGTTGGCCCATGAAAGACCCTCCTTAATACTATTCTTTCCCCTCATATTGCCGGCACAGGGTATACTTGGATATGGCGGTCTGCACGGCTTCAGGGCAGGCAAACGAAAGCAGGGAAACCATATAGGGCGGCAGAACACGGTTGTATTTCACTTCGAGGATCGTTTCGTCATGCTCCAGAACCGGCACGGTGGGCACGCGCGGATTGAAAAGATCAATGCTGTTCAGCCCCGTCCTCACCTTCATATCGAACGTGATGCGCACTTCCTCCGCCGGGTGCACGTAAGCCTCGCGCTCATAATCCACGATCACGGCGGGATGAAGCAGGTGCGTCCTCATTTCGCGGTAAATATCCCGGAGCAATCCGCTCTGCGTGCTGTCCAGGCCCGTGGGGTCCCCGGCCATCAGCTGCTCGGCCAGGTCGCGGGAAATCTTCACCGAACGTTTGGATATCAGGTTGCCCACCTTGGTTTTGCATTCCATGAAGATGTTTTTATCGGACAGGTTATAGATGCGGATGCGGTATTTATCGCGGTCCTTGACGCCGGCGATCTTATCATAGAGCGCGTCGTCAAACACCGTATCGAAATACAGCGAGCGGATATGGTAGCTTCCGCCGTTTTTCTTGGCGTTGGGGTCCAGGTTCAGCACATGGCCCACCGTGCGGCGAAGCACCTCCAGCTGCGGCTGGTTTATCAGATATTTTAATTCGTGGCGAAGGGGCAGGGCCATTGCGTTACGCCCCCGCTTCGGTCTGGCAGGATACCAGGGTGGCGTCGTAAACGCCGTTGATATCGAGCATGTCGGTCACGATATTCACGCGATGATCCAAGCGGATCTCCACCGTCATTTCCGCGCCGGAGCGGGTAACGGTCTTGGAGCGCATACGATAGAAGCGCACGTTCCGTTTGAGCGTGTTTTCAATGTCCGTCTGCGCGTCCTCCTCATAGTGCAGCACCAGCAGATAGCCGTTGGGCTTGCGTAGCCGCAGATAGGAGATCGCAAGCATGATGACCGAGATGCCCAGCAGCGCCACGACCGCGATCACATACGCGTTGGAGCCCACAAGAATGCCCATCGTGATCGCCCAGAACATGTAGGCGGTATCCAGCGGATCCTTGACCGCGGTGCGGAAGCGCACGATGGACAGCGCGCCCACCATGCCCATGGACAGGGCCACGTTGCTGCCGATGCACATGACCACCGGCGTGGTGACCAGGCAGAGCAGGATCAGCGTGAGGGTAAAGGAGGGGGAATAAAGCACGCCGCGGTAGGTCTTTTTATACACCATGGCGATGATGGCCCCCGCCGCCAGGGCGACCAGCAGGGCAATGGCCACGTTCAGGGGAGTAAAATTGGAAAGCTGATCCGCAAACCAATCGGAAAAGCTGCTGCCGCGCATAACATCGTTGAACGTAAGATTGCCATTCATAAGTCATTCCTCCTCATTTTTGCATCAAATATCGTACACCGTTTTGATTTTTTCGTCAATGCGCTCACTTTTTGGACGGATCGGCCGGCCGGGGGCCAAAGTAATGCTCCATGTCCAGATCGCTCAGCTTGAACTGCGTCTGCACCAGGCCCCAGAATTTATAGGGGCGAAGCTGCATGGTTTCCTTCATGCGCTCCACGCGCTGCCGCCAGTAGCGCATCAGGCCGCTGGCCGTGGACGGGGAATCGGAGTTTAGGTACTTTGTATCCGGATGCCCGGCCCAGCGCTGGTAATGCATGGTCAGCTCCGGCTCGATCAGGGCCGTGCACTCCTCCAGCTCCTGAATCATCACATCCGAGGTCAGGATCCGGAAGATTTCGCCCAGCCGCGTGAGGAATTGATCCCGGATCACATCCGATTCGATCATCTTTCGGAAAATCGTGTTGTTGATGTTCTGCTGGCCCATGCCCTTTTCTTTGAGGTACGATTTTGGGCTGTCGAAGCCGGAATTGAACAGGCCGTAGTCCAGATCGAACAGCAGGCACTTCCATTTGGCGCCTTCCGTCGGCAGCTTATAGAACATGATGTTGCCGGGGTCGGAATCGCCGAAAAACATCTTGATGGCGTACCAATCGATGTAGTTTTCGATGTCGATATGATCGTAGAGGTATTGCAGATCGGCGGCGCTGGAATTGGGCTTGAGGGCTTCGATTTCCTTGAGCATGGCGCGGTATTCCGCGTTGCTGCCCTGCACCACGCCCCAGCCGGCGCGCAGGATGGTGATGTTTTCGAGGATCTCTTTGTCGCTTTCCAGGTCCAGCCCTTCATACTGGCCGATGGAAAAGCGGTCCTTGCGCTCGCGCATGTTGTAATGGCCCCAGTATTCGCCGTTCAGGTAGACCACCACGGGCCGCCAGGCCAGGGTGAGCAGGTTCGCGTCCAGATACTTGTCTACCAGCCGGGTCTGCACGCCGTCCGAAACGCGGGTCCACACACAGTCGTTGCCCGAATTCCGCAGCGTGAAGGATTTATAGAAAGTATAATCCCGATCCTCAAACAGCGGATAATCAAAGAATTTGCCGCCCAGCGCGGCCTGGGCGCGGATCTTGAAGGATTTTTGCGGCATATCCAGGCTGTAGTCGCCCATCAGGTCCATTTTGATGCCCTGGGAGATGTAAGCTTCGCCCGTTTTGCTGCTGAGTATCTCCACATAGCCCTGCCGGTCGTCCTTGCCGTAGGTGCGGTATACCGGCGTCTGGAAGGGAATGACGGATTTTTTCTTCCCGTCTTCGCTGACGGTTTGCTTCAATACCTCCGTCGCGCTTGGGTTTTTCTTGTTCCGGCTGCTGTGGTCCTGCGCATCGCTGAGCAGGCCGGTTTCCATGTTCCACAGTTCCTCCGGATCGCACACCAGGGAGACCACGTCCAGCGTATGGTACAGTTCCATAAAATAGCTGCCGGTCGCGGTATCCGAGGGCTGAAGGCCGGCCTGGAACGCCCGTGCGCGGATGACCATCGTGCCGGTGATTTCGATGGGGCCGGTATACACCGTTCCGTTGTCGACGGTGGGAATGGAGCCGTCCGTCGTGTAACGGATGGTAGCCCCGGGATCGGAGGAGAGAGAAACGCTCAGCTTGCCCTTATACAGTCCGCTTGGCACATCGAACAGAGGGCGGGTGGTGAACCCCGAAAAGCCGGAGCCGTTTGCCGCGCCGGGAGATGGCGCGTTATAATAAAAAAAGCCGTCTGCCCCCAGCGTCCTGCCAAATGAAATATCGGTGGGGATTTCCGGAAGATAGACCCTGTCCAGCACCTGGCCGTCGGGGGAGGACAAGGTGACCATTTCTCCGCCCGCGCGGCTGAGCTTAAAGGAGGCGCGCAGCCGGGCGGCGTTCTGGGTTTCGCCGGTATAGCCGTCCAGCATGATGACCTTGTATTCCCCCGGCCCGATGGACGTCCCCTGGGGGAACGTCCATTTGCTCAGCCAGTTGATGTTGTCGCTCAGGCCCCAGCCGCTCAGGTCCCGGATCTCGCCGGAGGCGTTATAGAGCTCCACGTAATCGCACGCGGAATAATCGGGAAACGGCTTGACCTGATTGGAGGAGGACATGATCTCTGAAATATAGACCTGGGTCTGGTTCAATGCGCGGATGAAGCGATCCGCCTTGTTGGCCCCGTCCTGGTTGTTGGGCGCGCCGGGCGTCGCCAGCGTATAGACCTTCCAGCCGCCCAGGCTGTCCCGGCCGTAGCTCATATCCCGGCTGGTCCCGGTCACCACCACGCGGTCCACCAGCTCGCCCACCATGGTGGACAGAACCAGCGTCTCTTCTTCGTTGTTGATGGAAAAATTGGCGTGGGGATAGCGGGTGCCCTCCTCCACCTTGTTTTTGCCCGAGCAGAACACGATGTAATATCCGCCCGCCGGGATCACCGCATCCTGCGGGAAGGACCATTTCATGGGCTTGGTTTCATCGTCGGAAAGGGCGAAATTGCCCAGCTTGATGTCCTTGGCGCCGGCGTTATAGAGCTCCACCCAGTCGGAATAATCGCCGTCCTCATCCTTAAGGCCGGAACGCGGGCTGGGCATCACTTCGTTGATCATCAGATCGCCGGGAACGACGTAGTAAGCGGCAAGATACGCGTCGTGCCCTTCCAGGGTGTTGGGGTAATTGGGCGAATAGGCTGTGGTCTTTTCCCATTCGTTTTCTTCGTTGCGGATATAGCTTTCATCGGCGTTCAGGGTGGGCACCTTCACGCTGTCGATGGAAAGGCCGCTCGCGTCGAACAGGTACACCGTTTCGCCGAGGGAGCTCAGCTTGAATTTGGCGTGCAGGACGCCGTTCGGGTCGTCCCGGTTCACGCCGTCCGCGAACACGATCGCTTCTTTTCCGGCGGCCAGCGTCACATCCGGGAACAGGAAGGTGATCCGGTCGCTCCGATCGGAGAGGCCGACGCCCTTCAGGCTCATGGGCGAGGCGGTGGTATTTTTGATCTCGATCCAATCGCCGAATTTGCCGGTTTCATCGGGGAAAGCGGATGCGTTGTCCGTCATGACCTCGCTGAGGACCAGACCGGCGTGCGTGGACGGCGCGCCGGACGCGGACACGTTCAGCGCCTTGGTCGTGGTCTCCTTGGGCATGACCAGAATAAATAAAACGAGGGCTGCTGCCAATAACAAAAGCAGCGGCAGCCGGACGTCCTTTTTATTTGCGCTGCGGCGGCGGCCGCGGCGGGATGATGCCATAATCCGGTCCTCCTTGTCAGGTTTCCGGGGCGGTTCCAAGCCCCGGGCGAAAGCGCGGCGTTTCATCGCCCGGCGTTTTCCCTTTCGGGAACTGCCGGGACGGAAGGCTCCGCTTTCTCTGCTATTATAACATACCTTTTTCACACGGAAAAGACACAAAATGACGGAATTCTGTAAAAAAACGCGTAAAAGCGTTTCCGTGTCCTCAGTCCGTCCAAACCAGGTTTTCCAGGATGCGGAGGAAATCCTCCTGCGAGATCTCGGCGGCGTACACGGAATAGGCCGCGTCCTCGGTAACGAAGTAGGCGCACCGGGCGTTCTGCCGCTCCGCCAGGGTGACGGGCAGGCTCAGCACCGTCAGATCGCTGCGCATGGACACAGAGAGGCTTTCGCGAAGCAAAAGCGGCGCCGCGCTCGCCGGGCGGACGGCGGTCACGATCACGCCGGGATAGCTCAGCGTGCATACGCGGACGGTCTCTCCGTCGTGGCTGGAATTGGCGCTATGGCCGGTGGCGTTCACATTTTTGAGATACGGGAGCGGCGCGCCGAAGAGGCCGGCCAGCGCCGGAATATCCGTCATGGTGGCGGACTGCATGCGCTCGACCGCCGTTTTTTCTTCCTGTACCACAAAGCTGCCCTTCTGGGTGCTGTCGGGGGATTGAAGCAGCACCGCGCCCACGTATATGACCCCCATCAGGATCAGGCACAGGAGCACGGTCACAGACCGGCTCAAAAACGAACGCACTTTACCTTTTTCTTTTTTTTCCGGTTTTTCCGCCATGATGGCCTCCCTTTTCCGTTTCCCGCCGCTTCTTTGCTTCCTGCCCGGCCACGGCCGCGATCATGGAAACCGCGAAACACAGTAGGGCGATCCCGGGGCTGTGATAGGTCCGGAACAAAAGCAGCGCCCCGCCGATGGGAAAGAATGCCGCCAGCGGATGCACGCCGCCAAGCCCGGCCCAAAAGGGGAGCAGCGCCGAGGCGACGGGGAGCGCCGCGTACAGATAAATCAGGTACAGCGCCAGCGCCCCGTCGCCCTCCGCCCGAAAAACAGCCAACGGCAGCAGCTGCAGGAAAACGGCGGCGATCAATAAAATCAAAAATCGAATCAGCGGCTTGTTCCGCATGCCTTCTTTTCTCCCGCTTCTTAACGCCCGGCGTCTGTTCCATCGGGAGCCGCCGGGACGGATCGTCGGCTTTGCGCCGATTTCCCCGCCATTATACCATGCATCACGCTTTTGAAACAAGCTGAAAACAAATATTGTTACAAATTCTTTTCAATTATATGTGGAATTTGATACGGGACTATGATATACTGAACGCTGTGATAAGGGAGGATCCGCCGCCGGCGCAGCGCATTTCCGAAAAAAAGGAAAAAAGCGCAAGAAAGAGCGCCGCGCGGACGTTATTATGTTGAACCGGCCGGGAGAAAGCCGGAAAGCAGTGATGTACGAAAGGGGATCGATGGGAGGATGAAAAGAGGGATCTGCGTTTTTCTCTGCCTGCTTTTATGCTGCGCCGCCATGCCCGGCTTTGCCGCGCCTTCGCGCGATATGGCCGAAATGGATGTGACCGTTGACGACGGGCTGGAAGCATTGCTGGAAATCACGGCCAGGGCGTATCTTGGCCCGCGCTGGGCCGCCGTTCTGGACGGCAGGCTGCCGGACCCTGAAAGCGATTCCGCTTTGGCCTGGCGGCCCTGGAACGCCGTCGCCTTCGTGCTGGCGATGGATGGGGAAGACGAAATGACGCTGGAGGACGCGAAAAGCCTGATCGCCGAAATTTTTACGGATCCGCCGCGCACCGAAGCCGGGGATCCGGGCGAGCTGTTGACGCTAAAGGACGGCAGGATCACGCTGAACCGGGAAAACCTGGAAAGCGAATTCACGCTTCTCGTGTACCCCTATTCCGCAACGTTTGACGGCGACGAAGCGCACGTAAAGGCCGATCTGTACTGCACGCCCGCCGAAGATACCGGACGCGCGGAAGATATGCCCGAGGATATGGTGATTTGGCTGATGCACATGGAATATGACCTCGCCTATTCGCCGCAAACCCACTTTGGCTATACGGTGAACGAATGCTCCGTTTCGCCCGCGTACCGGGACGGGGATCTGACCGCCTGGTATCTTGCGGAAAATACGGAATACGAATATTCCCTGAACATTCCTTCCTCCTTCGGCCTGGCGGAGGAAGACGCCATGAACCGCGCATGGCAGACCGCGGACGGCTCCGCCACGCTCACGGTGCGGATCCGGGAGGGCGGCATGTCCCTGGAGGAAGCGAAGAACGCGTTTGTCAAGGCGCATCCGGAATCGGAGATCGACGTGCAGGGGAACGATTTCTTCTATCTGTTCGAGGAGGGCTGCTTTACGCTGGTGGTCGCGTCCGAAAACGCGAACTGGACCTATACGCTCACCATGACCTTCCCCAAGGAGCGGCAGGCGGAATATGAGCTGTACGCCGAATTCATCAGAAATTCTTTTGTCGTCTGGGGGCTTTCCAATGGGTAAAAGGATATTTGCCGCGGCGCTTTCGCTGCTCCTTTTCGCCGCGCCCGCGCTTGGCGAAATGACGGTGGAGAGGATGGAGGGGGAAAGATATTTCCCCAATGAACAAAACTGGGTGTATCATTATACCTACGCCTATCCGCAGGTACAGGGCGAGGATTTAACCGCCGCGCTCATCAACGACACCTATCAGATGGCGCTGGAAGAAATGACCCAGCTGGTGCTGCCCATGTTCGCCAACGCGGAGGACATGCGTTTTGACGGGAAAAACGAAGTGACGCACGATTTTGCCGTTATGTGCAATAACGGCAGGTTGCTTTCCATCCTTCAGAAGCGCACCCAGACCATGGGAAGCGAGGGCGTGAGTTTCGTGCTGGAGGCGCTCACGTTCGACGTGGGCGGCATGTACGCGGGCGAAACGCTGACGCTGCGCGGCGTGGCCCTCATCCAGGGGGGCGTTGACGCGGAAAGCCTGGAGGACGTGAACGGACAGGAGCACCCGGAACTGAAATACCTGATCGACGGCTCCTCCGCCGAAATGGCCGCGGCGCTTACCCCTGTGCTGTATCGGGAATTCCAGCGCCTGCAATCGGAAAACGTGATGGACCCGCAGATCACGCGGGAAGCGTTTGAGACGGCGTTTTCCGCAGCCCGGGATTTTTATACGGACGATGAAAACAGGCTCGTTTTCTTTTTTCCGCCGTCCCTGATGCTGACGCCGTCCCTGACACCGCCCGCGTTTTCCTTTACGCCGTTTGAACTCAACGATCTGTTAAGAGACTGGGAGGCATGAAAGCGATGCGCGCCGCGCTGGGCAGGACGGCCCGCCGCAGCGCGTTTTTTTATATGAAATATTTTTTGAATACCGATTGACGCTCTGCCGTATTCCAAGTATAATGAGGGCCGATTCCGCGGCCGTGGGCTGAAAGGATGGGGAAGCATGAGCT
The DNA here is from genome assembly GCA_017541205.1 of Clostridia bacterium. Lineage (GTDB taxonomy): Bacteria > Bacillota > Clostridia > Christensenellales > Aristaeellaceae > RUG563. The sequence goes on from JAFXZO010000113.1 coordinate 33,483, forward strand.
TGCTTCACAGGCATGGGGGCTATCATCCCATGCGGCTTTTGTATGACGAGGCGGGGCTCGCTCCCGCCATCCGGCGCAGCCTCAATCTGATCCTGCTTGGCAATCTGTTTGGCAATCTGCACGCCATCATCTGCGGCGGCGGCACCACGTCCATGATCGGCCTTGCCAACGAATTGCAGGCGGGAGACCTGGCCTTCGGCATCTTAAACGGCATCCCGCAGGCCGCGGCGCTCTTGCAGATCCCGTTTTCCCTGCTGGTGAACAGGACGCACAAACGCAAAAAATACCTGCTCACCTTTGGTTTGTTTTCCCGCGCCCTGTGGCTGGTTTTCGGCCTGATCCCTTTGATCGTGCCCGCCACGCCTGCCTCTCTTCGGCTGTGGACGCTCATCTTCCTGCTCGGCGTATCCTCCTGCTGCTCCTCGGCCATCAACGTGTGCTGGTTTCCCTGGTTTTCCGATCTGGCCCCGATCCGCATCCGGGGCCGCTGGCTCTCCATCCGGGATACGATGGTGGCGGCGTGCAACCTGGGGTTTGGCCTCCTGGTCGCGCGGATGCTGGATACGCTGCCGCCGGAAAGCAAATACGTCATTATCTTTTTGCTGGGCGGCACGCTGGGCGTGCTGGACATGGTGTGCTTCGGCTTTTGCACCGAAACCTATTCCAGCCCGCCCAAACGCCTGCATTTTGGGACGGTCCTCAAAGACATATTCCGGAACAAGCCCTTTCTTCGCCTGGTCGTGATGTGGACGGCCTGGTGCTTTGCCGCCAATACCTGCGGCCCGTACCTGAGCCGCTACTCAGTCAACGAAATGGGCCTGTCCTTCACCCAGATGATGATATTCGGCACGGCCGCGGCGTCCGTTTCCACGATCCTGGTCATGTCCCGCTGGGGCAAAGCGCTGGATCATTTTGGCTGCCGCACCGTGATGCTGACGGCGGCGGCCGTCATGTCCGCGGTGGACGGGTTCTATCTGTTTTCCACCCCCGGCAATGTGATCCCCGTGCTGCTAAGAAACTTTGTGGGCGCCATGTTTTGGAGCGGGACCAACCTGGCCGCCAACAGCATGCAGCTGTCCGCTTCGCCGGATGAGATGCGGCCTTCCTATATCGCCGTGTTCGCCTGCGTGACCTCGCTCGTGGGCACCACGCTGGGCACGCTGTTTGGCGGAACGCTGCTGGAAGCCTGGAAACAGGCGGGGCTGTTCACCGGCGCGTTCGACCGGTATAAAATGCTGATCGTCGTTTCGATCTGCCTGCGCCTTTTGACCACCTGGGTCCTCGTTCCTCCCCTGCAGAACGACCGCGACGGCACGCCCAGGCAGCTGATCGCCGCCGTGGCAGCCGGGCTGCCGTTCAAAAGAAAGTAAACCGGAACAAGGCTGGACAGCGTATCAGCAGCCGATAGCGCTTCACGCATGAGGCCGCCGCAGCACATAACGCCGCGGCGACCTCGTTCAGTTATTTGGGTTTACAGGTCTGCTTTGGGCAGGCCGTCGAAGCCCCTCTGCAAATCTTCGTCCGTGGGGATGTAATCGCTCATCAGGCCATCGTGGAATTTTTCGTACGCCACCATATCGAAATAGCCGGTGCCGGTGAGGCCGAAGAGGATGGTCTTTTCCTCGCCGGTTTCCTTGCACTTCATCGCCTCGTCGATCGCGGCGCGGATGGCGTGGGCGCTTTCCGGCGCGGGCAGGATGCCCTCCACGCGCGCGAATTCCTCCGCCGCGCGGAACACGCTGGTCTGTTCCACGGCGCGTGCTTCCATGTAGCCGTCGTGGTAAAGCTGGCTCAGGATGCTGCTCATGCCATGATAACGCAGGCCTCCCGCATGGTTCGGGGCGGGAATGAAGCCGCTGCCCAGCGTGTACATTTTCGCCATGGGGCACACCTTGCCCGTATCGCAGAAATCATAGGCGTAGCGGCCGCGGGTAAAGCTGGGGCAGGAGGCGGGCTCCACGGCGATGATGCGGTAATCCTTTTCGCCGCGCAGCTTTTCGCCCATGAACGGGGCGATCAGGCCGCCCAGATTGCTGCCGCCGCCCGCGCAGCCGATGATGATGTCGGGCACGATGCCGTATTTGTCCATGGCGATCTTGGATTCCAAGCCGATCACGCTTTGATGCAGCAGCACCTGGTTGAGCACGCTGCCCAGCACGTAGCGGTAGCCTTCGCTGCCGACAGCCACCTCTACGGCCTCGGAGATCGCGCAGCCAAGGGATCCCGTGGTGCCGGGAAACTGCGCAAGGATCGCCCTGCCAACGTTGGTGGTGTCGGAGGGGGAAGGGACCACCGACGCGCCGTAGGTGCGCATCACTTCGCGGCGGAAGGGCTTTTGCTCGTAGCTCACCTTCACCATGAACACCTTGCAGTCCAGGCCGAAGTAAGAGCACGCCATGCTCAGCGCCGTGCCCCACTGGCCCGCGCCTGTTTCCGTGGTGACGCCCTTGAGCCCCTGCTTCTTTGCGTAATACGCCTGGGCGATGGCGGAATTCAGCTTATGGCTGCCGGAGGTGTTGTTGCCCTCGAACTTGTAATAGATCTTAGCGGGGGTGTCCAGCTTTTTTTCCAGACAGTACGCGCGCACCAGGGGAGAGGGCCGGTACATCTTGTAGAAATCCTGGATCTCCTGCGGGATCGGGTATTCCCGGGTGTCGTTGTCCAGTTCCTGGCGGATCAGCTCCTCGCAGAATACGGGGGCCAGCTCTTCCGCCTTCATGGGCTGCAGGGTACCGGGGTTGAGCAGCGGCGCGGGCTTGTTTTTCATATCGGCCCGCACGTTGTACCAATACCTGGGCATGTCCTTTTCTTCGAGGTAGATCTTGTAGGGGATGGCCTTGTTTTCCGTCATGGTGGTTCGCTCCTTCCTTTTTGTCGGGCAGAGCATACAAAAACCCTGCCCCAGTAGTTTTGCTGGGACAGGGATGAAGAACTTCATACCTGCGGTGCCACCCGGCTTGACGCGATGCGCCCGCTCTATACCGTACAATCATACGGCTTCCTTTGATAACGGAGGGTTCTCCGTCGCCCCTACTGAGGTTGCCCCGTTCAGTTTGCCCTCAAAAGTCCATTCGCCCCGGCTGCCCGTGCGGCGATCCCACCATCCGCCGCTCTCTTGTCCGTCATGCGCGGGGTTACTTCTCTTTCTCCCAGGTTTGCAAGCATCATATCATGGATACTGATCCGCTGTCAATCCATTTTCTGCCAAATACAGCCAAAAAACAATGCCGGTCCGTATACGCATTTTGAGGTTCATATGGTATAATGAACAAGGAATGAAATTGCATTACGAAGGAAAGCAGGAGAGACGGAATGAAAAAAATGCTCGCGTTTTTCGGGGCCTTCAACCCGCCGACGCTCGCGCATTTGGAGCTTGCGCACTTTGCGCTCGACAAAACAGGGCGCGAAGGCGTGCTGTTCGTGCCGTCCAAATCGGTCTATATTCGGAACGAACAGGGCAAGGATTTCGCGTTCAGCGATGCGGAAAGGCTGTCCATGCTGCGCTCGGCGGCAGGAGAAAGGCCCTGGATGCAGGTGACGGATTGGGAGATAAAACAGCCCTATCAGCCGCGGACGTACGAAACCCTGTGCCACCTTCGGGACGAGGGGATCGACGCCGCGCTGCTCCTGGGATCGGACAAGCTTCCGGAATTGGAGAAGGGCTGGCGCAGCATTAAAGAGATCGCGCAGGAGCGGGGCATCGTGTGCCTGTCCCGAGGCGGGGACGACTGCCGCGCCATGATCGATGACGATCCCTTCCTATCCTCTCTTTCACCGTACATCCTGGTTTTGGAAACGCCGGCGCAGTTTCAGAGCGTATCCTCCACGGCTGTGCGCCGACGCCTCGCCGCGATGCAGGAACTCAAAGACGAGCTTTCCGCCATGGTGCCCAAGGAGATCTGCGCGCTGCTGATGGGAAAATTCCGGTAAAGCCGTTGCAAAGAGCATTTTTTGCTGTATAATGGAAGGGAAAACGTAACCGAACAAGCGATCCCGCGAGAAGAAAGGATGATATGCCATGATTTCCTGGAAAAACCTTGATACCGTGCCCGCGTATAAAAAAATGATGGCCCTGCGCGGCCGCGTGAACCTTCAGACCGCCATGGCCGGCGAAAGCGGCGCGCAGCGGGTGAAAAAATACGCGGCGCCCATGGCCGCGGGCCTTTGCTATCATTATGCCGCCAAGCAGGTGGACGGCGAGGTGCTTTCCGCGCTCAAAGAGCTTGCCGAGGAAATGCAGCTTGCCGAGAAATTTGAAGCGCTCTATAACGGGGAGGTCATCAATACCGGCGAAAAGCGCCTGGTGCTGCATCAGCTGACGCGCGGCCAGCTGGGAAAAAAGGTCATGGCGGACGGCGTGGATAAGCGCACGTTTTATCTGGGCGAACAGAAAAAGGCCGCGGATTTTGCCAAAAAGGTGCACGCCGGCGAGATTTTGAACGCGGCGGGCGAAAAATTCACTACCGTGGTGCAGATCGGCATCGGCGGCAGCGATCTGGGGCCCCGGGCCATGTATCTTGCCCTGGAAAACTGGGCGCGGCAGAACGGCTCCCTCAAAATGGAAGCCCGGTTCATCAGCAACGTGGATCCGGACGACGCCGCCAGCGTGCTCAAGAGCATCGACGTTGCCCATTCCCTGTTCGTGCTGGTGAGCAAATCCGGCACCACGCTGGAGACGCTGACCAACGAATCCTTCGTCAAGGACGCGCTGAAAAACGCGGGCCTTGATCCCGCGCGGCATATGGTGGCCGTCACCAGCGAAACCAGCCCCCTGGCCAAGAGCCGGGATTATCTGGCCGCGTTCTTCATGGACGATTACATCGGCGGGCGCTATTCCTCCACGTCCTGCGTGGGCGGCGCCGTGCTGTCCCTGGCCTTCGGCCCGGAGGTGTTCGAGCGCTTCCTTGCCGGCGCGGCGGAAGAAGACAAGCTGGCCGCGAATCCCGATCCGCTCCAAAACCCCGCCATGCTGGACGCGCTGATCGGCGTGTACGAGCGCAACGCCCAGGGCTACCCGGCGACCGCGGTCCTGCCCTATTCCCAGGCCCTCTCCCGTTTCCCGGCGCACCTGCAGCAGCTGGATATGGAAAGCAACGGGAAATCCGTCAACCGCTTTGGCGAGCCCGTTTCCTACGTGACCGGCCCCGTCATTTTCGGCGAGCCCGGCACCAACGGCCAGCATTCCTTCTATCAGCTCCTGCACCAGGGCACCGACGTCATTCCCCTGCAGTTCGTGGGCTTCCGCCGCAACCAGGCGGGCATGGACGTGGACATCCAGGGCAGCACCAGCCAGCAAAAGCTCTGCGCCAACGTGGCGGCCCAGATCATGGCCTTCGCCTGCGGCAAGCATGACGACAACCCCAACAAGCATTTTGAAGGCGGCCGGCCTTCCTCCATCATCATCGGCGATCAGCTGACGCCCGAAGCGCTGGGCGCGCTGCTTTCTCATTTTGAAAACAAAGTGATGTTCCAGGGCTTCCTGTGGAACCTGAACAGCTTCGATCAGGAAGGCGTGCAGCTGGGCAAGGTGCTCGCCAAGCGCGTCCTGGCCCATGAGACCGACGGCGCGCTCAAAGCCTTCAGCGATTTGATGGATATTTGAGAAAACATAAAAAGCAGCCCCCTTCCCGCACTGCCCGTGGGAAGGGGGCGCTGCCGTATCATCGGCTTATTTATCGCCTCTGCCGCCTTTGATCTGATCGATGGTGGAGCGAATGGCTTCCTTTCCTTCGTCCACCTTCTGGGTGATGGTGGAGCGGAGGGCTTCCCTGCCCTCGTCCACCCGCTGGGTAATGGATGCGAGGAGGGAATCGCTTGCCCCGCGGAATTTTGCGTCGCCAAAGAAGAAGAGCGCGAGCGTGCCCGGGCCGACGTGGGAGCCGGTGACGGGCTCGTACATCACGGTCATGATGTCCTTGGGCGGGTTATTGCGTTTGAGCAGGCTGATCAGGTAATCCACGTCCTCCTGGCAATCGGCGTGGGCAATGCCGATCATCTGGCTGCCGGCGTTGCGCACGAATTTATCATATTGCTCTACCAGCCCTATGACGGCCTTTTTGCGGCCGCGAAGCTTGGCGAAGCTGACGATCTTGCCCTCCGTGTCGCCCTTGAGCAAGGGCTTGATGTTGAGCACCATGCCGACCAGCGCGGCCATATTGGAGAGCCGGCCCGTATTGCGCAGGTATTTCAGATCGTCCACCGTGAACACCTGGCACATGCTGTGGCGAAGCTCCTGGAGCAGCTCGAAGGCTTCCTCGATGGGCGTTCCCTTGTCGCGGCATTCCACGGCCTTTACCACCAGCAGCCCTTCGCCAAGCGAGGCGCTGTAGGTATCCACGAGGCGGATCTTCCGCTGGGGATAGGCTTCCTCCAATTCGCGGGCGGCGGACTGGCTTTGGGAAAAGGACCCGCTGATGCCGGAGGACATGCTCACGAACAGGATATCCTGGCCCTGGTCCAGCCAGGGCTTAAAACCGTCGATAAACGCCTGGGGCGTGATTTGCGATGTGGTCACCTTTTCCCCTGCGCGCATGGCGTTATAAAAGGCTTTGCCGTCAAAGCCGCGAGTATTGGTGCACGTATTGTCCTTGCCGTTCACATAATAATGAAAAGGGATCACCGGCACGTCATGGTCGATCAGCCATTGCTGGTCCAGATTGGCGGAAGTATCCGTAAGAACCTTGTACATGCGTTCCCACCTCGCTTGGATCCGAGAAGCCCGAACCGCGTTTGATCCTTGGCCTGGAAGCATGCAGGCCAATACTATCATTTTATATCCAACGGCGCAAAAGTCAATATCTTTTCTGAATTTGGGCGGATTTTGAACGCAATTTGCACGGAATAAGACGAAACCGGATGATTTGCTTTTGCCGGACGGAACGCCAAACAGCGCGCGCTTTGGAGCGCGGCCGGACGGCGTGGCGGACGCGCGAAGGACAGCGCAAAAAATGAGCGGGATTCTTCTGCATTTGCGAACAATTTGCAGCAAATACTTTCAAAAAGAGGGTTGACAAGCGGCGGCAATGCCGCTATACTACAAGTGAAATGATGAAAGAAAGGAGGCCGCGGGAATGTACAGCCGTCTGTCAAGCATGCTGATCGTATCTTTTCGCAGGGGGGATTTTGCGCATTTTTGCGGCCGAACCATGCCTGTTTATAGGGGCTGAAGCCCATCGAAGCAGGCAATAACAGGTCACCGGCTGCAAAACAGTTCGGCGGCCTTTTTTCATATGTTTTATCTTGGACAAGGGAGGAATTCCTTATGGAACGCAAGAAGCCCGGCTTGATGATCAAGATGATCCGGGACAACAAATGGTTTTTTGTGATCGCGTTTTTCAGCACGGTCTTTACCGTAGCCATCGAATTTATTACGCCCGTTATCCTGGCGGAGACCCTGGACTATTATCTGCAGGGGAAGCCCAGCCGCATGCCGGCGTTCGTCAACGCTTTTGTGGACAGCCTGGGCGGGCGGGAATACATGGCGAATAACCTGTGGATCGCCGGGCTTGCGATGGTGGGGCTCAACCTGATCAGCGGCGCGTTCGCCTTCATGAAGGGACGGGCGCAGTCCATGGCCGGCGAAAACGTATCGCTCACCCTGCGGGAAAGGCTCTATCAGCATATCCAGCGCCTGCCGTTCGCGTATCATGTGAAGGCCGAAACGGGCGATCTGGTACAGCGCTGCACGTCGGATGTGGAAACGGTGAGGCGCTTCCTTTCCATGCAGCTGATGCAGGTGGTCAACGCGCTCATGATGATTACCGTCGCGCTCGTTTATCTCTTCCGGGAAAACGTGAAGATCACGCTCATCAGCATGATCATGATCCCGGCGCTGTTCCTGTTCGCGTGGCTGTTCTTCAAGTGGGTCATCAAGAATTTCCGCCTGTCGGACGAGGCCGAGGGCAAAATGAGCGCCGTGCTGCAGGAAAACCTGACGGGCGTTCGCGTGGTGCGCGCCTTCGGGCAGCAGGAATACGAGGTCGAGAAGTTTGATAAGGTTTCGCAGGATTTCCGGGTCAAGACCTTTAAGCTTTGCAAGCTGCTGGCCGTCTACTGGGCGACGAGCGATTTCCTGAGCATGATCCAGTCCATGCTGACCCTGCTCGCCTGCGTGTACTTCGCGATCAAGGGCGAGATCACGGTCGGCGCGCTGATTATCTTTACCTCTTACATCTGGAAGCTGCTCTGGCCGATCCGGCAGCTGGGCCGCATCCTCAGCGACGCGGGCAAGAGCAAGGTGGCCATGGACCGTATCCAGGAGATCCTGGGCGTGCCGGAAGAGCCGGAGGAACCGAACGCCAAGAAGCCTTCGCTCAAGGGCGATATCGTGTTTGATCACGTGACCTTCGGCTATGAATCCGGCCGCGATGTGCTCAAGGACATGAGCTTTGTCATCCCCGCCGGGAAAACCGTCGCCATCCTGGGCGCGACGGGCAGCGGCAAATCCACCGTGGTGCATTTGATCCAGCGGCTGTTTGACGTAGAAAAGGGCGAGATCAGGATCGGCGATACCCCCATCCGTCAGATCGACCGGTATTATCTGCGCTCCCGCGTCGGATTGGTCCTGCAGGAGCCCTTCCTCTTCTCCAAGACGCTGCGGGAAAACGTCGGCATCGCCGTACGCGATCCGCTCGACGAGGCGATCGACCGCGCCGTGACAGACGCCGCGGCCAAGTCCTTTATCTTAGAGAGCGAAAAGGGATTCGATACCCTGGTCGGCGAACGCGGGGTCACCCTGTCCGGCGGGCAGAAGCAGCGC
>JAFXZO010000114.1 GCA_017541205.1 Clostridia bacterium
ACGCAGCCGCTGAGCACCTGATCGCCTTCGCCCACGCTGCGGGGCGCGCTTTCGCCGGTCAGGGCCAGGGTGTTCAGCGCGGATTCCCCTTCGATCACCACGCCGTCCAGCGGTACCTTTTCGCCGGGCCGCACCACGATGATTTCGCCCACCTGCACATACGCGGGCAGCGAGGTTTCGATTTTTCCGTCCCGCTCCACCTGCGCGGAATCGGGCCGGATGTCCATCAGTTCGGCGATCGAATCCCGGCTCTGGTCCACCGCGTAATCCTGGAAAAATTCGCCGATCTGATACAGCAGCATCACCGCGACGCCCTCGGCGAAATCGCCCAGGCAGAACGCGCCGACGGAGGCCGCCGTCATCAGGAACATTTCATCCAGCGCTTCCAGGCGCAGGATGCTTTTGACCGCTTCCAGCGCCACTGAGTACCCGACCGCCAGCCAGGACAGCACGAACAGCGCGATTTTGACGCCATCCGGCACCGGCAGAAAAATGCCGAGCAGAAGGAGGACGGCGCTGACCGCGATCCGGATCAGCATGGTTTTCCGCTCGCCCGCTTCGCCATGGCCGTGCTCATGCCCGTGGGAATGCCCGTGCTCATGGGAATGGCCGTGCTCATGGGAATGGCCGTGCTCATGGGAATGGCCGTGCCCTTCGTGATGATGCGCATGTTCTTCGTGATGCTCGAAAGAGCAATGATTGCAGCTCATAAGCGAGCCTCCTGTTCATCGGTTTTTCGCGTTTGTTTATTCCGTCAGGTGCTCGACGCCCATGCCGATGATGGTGCGCACATGATCGTCCGCCAGGGCGTAATACACCGTTTTGCCCTCCCGGCGGTATTTGACCAGCTTGGCCTGCTTGAGCACCCGCAGCTGATGCGATACGGCGGATTGGGTGGCGGTGAGCAATTCCGAAATTTCGCCCACGCATTTTTCGCCGTTCAGCAGCACATACAGGATCTTGACCCGCGTGCTGTCCCCGAAAATGCGAAACAGCTCCGCCAAATCGTACATGAGGTCTTCGTCGGGCGTCTGCGCCGCGGGGGAAGGCGCCGCCTCTGCCGATAAGGAAGGTTTTTTGGCCATCATCAAACATCCTTTCACATGAACAATTGTTCATGTATTATTATATTCAGGAGCATCCTTTTTGTCAATGCCCGAATAATATTTTTTTCGCTGATCGCTGTTGATGATTGTATACAGAAACAAATAAATAATTGCTGGAAAAATCCGCCGCTTCATGCTATAATAAAACGCAGAAAAAAAGAATCCGTTTGAAGGGGGAATCATCATGTGGTATTGCCCGCCTGACGCACAAAGAAGGGAGAACTTTCATCAGGGCCTTTGCTTTGACGCATATAACTTTCTGGGCGCCCATCCCGTGGAGGAAAACGGCGAATTGAAATGGCATTTTTCTGTCTGGGCGCCCAACGCGCGGCAGGTGTCCGTCACCGGGGAATTTTGCGGCTGGGATTACTGCGCGTACCCCATGCAGAAGCAGTACGACGGGATTTGGGAGCTGAGGCTGCCGGACATCCTTTTCCGCCCGGAAAGGGACCCGGAAAAATACAACTATCCGGAAGCGTCCTTCCGGCTGCGCTCCTATAAATACGCCATTGAATGCGCGGATGGCGATTGGCATCTGCGGGCGGATCCGTACGGCTTCCAGAGCGAGCTGCGTCCCAATAACGCAAGCCTGCTTTGCAGCATGGCGGATTACGTGTGGCACGACCAGAAATGGATGGAGGAGCGCAAAAAACGCGATCCCTACCACAGCCCCATGAACATCTACGAAATGCACCTGGGCACCTGGCGGCGGGGCGAGGACGGCCGCATCCTCAACTATGAGGAGATCGCCGAGCAATTGGTGCCCTATATCAAAACGATGGGGTATACGCACGTGGAATTCCTGCCCGTGATGGAGCATCCCTTTGACGGCTCCTGGGGCTATCAGGTGACGGGGTATTATTCCCCGACCGCCCGGTACGGAACGCCCGCGCAGCTCCAGGTGCTGATCGATAAATTGCATCAGGGCGGCATCGGCGTGATCCTGGACTGGGTGCCCGCGCATTTTCCCAGGGATGAATTCGGCCTGCGCCGCTTTGACGGCACCCCCTGCTATGAGCATCCCGACCCCAGACGCTCGGAAATGCCGCAGTGGGGCACGCTGCTGTTCGATTACGGCCGCGGCGAGGTGAGCAGCTTCCTGATCTCCAACGCGATCTACTGGCTCAGGGAATACCACGCGGACGGCCTGCGCTGCGACGCGGTCAGCTGCATGCTGTACCTGGACTTTGGCAAGGGCCCGGGCCAATGGGTGCCCAACAAAGACGGCGGAAGGGAAAACCTGGACGCGATCGCCTTCCTGCAGCGCATGAACGAGACCGTGTACCGCGAGTGCCCCGGCGCGATGACCATCGCCGAGGAATCCACCGCGTTCCCGCGCGTGACGCATCCGATCTATGAAGGCGGCCTGGGCTTCGGCTTCAAATGGAACATGGGCTGGATGAACGACATGCTTTCCTACATCGCCAAGGACCCCATCTACCGCAGCTATCACCACAACCAGCTTACCTTCTCCATGATGTACGCGTTCAGCGAAAACTACGTTCTGCCCTTCTCCCACGATGAAGTGGTGCACGGCAAGCATTCCATGCTCGATAAGAACCCCGGCGATCTTTGGCGCAAATTCGCGGGCCTTCGCGCCTTGTACGGATTCTATATGGCGCACCCCGGCAAAAAGCTGCTGTTCATGGGCGGGGAATTCGGCCAGATGATCGAATGGAAGGACACCGAACAGCTGGATTGGTTCCTGCTGCTGTACGAAAAGCATCCGGAGCTGCACGCTTACGTGAAAAAGCTCAACCACCTCTACCGCGATCTGCCCGCCCTTCACCGCGTGGACGACAGCTGGGACGGCTTCCAGTGGCTGAACGTGAACGATTCCCAGCGCAGCGTGGTCGCCTTCATGCGCAAGGCGGGCCGGCATACCCCGATCCTGGTGCTTTGCAACTTTACGCCCGTGCCCTACGGCGAATACCGGATCGCCCTGCCGTTCAACTGTGAGCTGACGGAGATCCTCAATTCCGACCGCGCCGAGTTCGCGGGCAGCAACCAGTACAACGCCTTCCCCATCCGCGCCGAGGAACAGCCGCAGGAGGGGCTGCCCTATTCCTGCGTGGTGTGCGCGCCGCCGCTCTCCACCGTGTACTTCCAGGTCAAGCGCGTTGCCGCGCCGAAACGGAAAAGATAGACAAATTGGTTCAAGTTTTTCCATTGAATGAATCGTTCAAATCAGATACAATAAAGACAGACCGATGCGTGCGCTGGTTTGCGCCTCGTACGAAATAGCAATCTAAGTTAAGGAGGACTTGTTTCATATGCTTCGGAAAAAACGCTGTGTGGCCATGCTGCTGGCCGGTGGGCAGGGCAGCCGTCTTGGGATCCTGACACGGCATGTTGCCAAGCCAGCCGTTCCTTTCGGCGGTAAGTACCGGATCATCGATTTCCCCCTTTCCAACTGCTCAAACTCCGGGATCGACGTCGTCGGCGTGCTCACGCAGTACCGCCCGCTGGAGCTGAACGCGTACATTGCCAGCGGCGCGCCATGGGACCTGGACTTGGTGAACGGCGGCGTTTTCGTGCTGCCGCCCTATCAGACAGGCGCGACCGGCGAATGGTACAAGGGCACGGCCAACGCCATCTACCAGAACCTTCCCTTCATCGATCAGTACGATCCGGAATATGTGCTCATCCTCTCCGGCGACCATATCTACAAAATGGATTACGCCGCCATGATCGCGCATCATGAAAGCCACGGCGCGGACGCCACCATCGCGGTGCGCCAGGTGCCCTGGGACGAAGCGAGCCGCTTTGGCATCATGAACACGGATAAGGATGATAACATCATCGAATTCGAGGAAAAGCCCAAGAACCCCAAATCCAACAACGCGTCCATGGGCGTGTACGTGTTCACGTGGGAGAAGCTGCGCAAGTATCTGACCGCCGATGAATACGATCCCAAGAGCCAGAACGACTTTGGCAAGAACATCATTCCCGCCATGCTGGCCGAAGGGCAGAAGCTGGTCGCCTATTCCTTCAACAATTACTGGAAGGACGTTGGCACCATCGAAAGCCTGTGGGAAGCCAACATGGATCTGCTGGAGGAGCATCCGGAGATCGACCTGCACGATAAGAAATTCCGCGTCTACGCCAGGAACCTGGCCATGATCCCGCAGTATGTGGCCGCGAGCGCGCAGGTGGATAACTGCATGATCACCGAGGGCTGCGAGGTGTACGGCCACGTGATGCATTCCATCCTTTCCTCCGGCGTCGTGGTGGAGGAAGGCGCGCAGGTGATCGACAGCGTCATCATGCCCGGGGCCAAGATCAAGAAAGGCGCCGTGGTGCGCCGCGCCATCGTGGCGGAAGACGCGGTGGTGGAAAGCGGCGCCGTGGTCGGCGAGGGCGAAGGCCTGATCGCCGTGGTTGGCCAGGGGGCCGTGGTGCCCGATGGCAAGCGCGTGGCTGCCGGCGAACAATTCGGTGAAGAGTGAGCAGGAGGATAAGACCGTGAAAAACATCATGGGCATTATTTATACCGCCGATCGGGAAAACCAATTGAAGGAACTGACGGCGGAGCGCGCCGTGGCCGCCGTGCCGATTTGCGGGCGCTACCGGATGATCGACTTTGTTCTGTCCGGTATGGTGGACAGCGGCATCCGGAACGTGGGCGTAATCACCCAAAAGAAATACAACAGCCTGATGGATCACCTGGGCTCCGGCCGTGAATGGGATCTGCATGGCAAGCGCGCGGGGCTGGTGTTCCTGCCGCCCTTTACCCAAAGCAACAACAGCGTGTACACGGGGCTGCTGGACGCGCTGCACGCCAATTTGCATTACCTGCGCCGCAGCAAGGAGCGCTATACCGTTTGTACCGACGCGCACATCCTTTTCTCCGCCCAGTTTGACGCCATGGTGGCCCAGCACGAGCAGTCCGGCGCGGATATTACCCTCATGTATACCCGCGATCCTTCCACCCGCCGCAATTCCTACGGCCGGTATATCCGGGTGGAGGAGGATGGCCGCGTGTCCGCGCTGGAGAGCGATCCCGCGGTGCCGCATATGCCCTGCACGTATCTGGAGGCGTTCTGCATCCGCCGCGAGCTGCTCATCACCCTGGTGGATGAAGCGGTTTCCCGGGGCTGTCACCACCTGACCCGCGATGTGCTGATGGAAGCGATCAGCAAGCAGACCATGAAGGTATACGGCTTTGAAAACCCGGGCCGCGCCTGGCCGATGGACAGCGTGCAATCCTACTTCAACTGCTCCATGGAGCTTTTGAACAAGGACACCCGCGACGGCCTGTTCCCCGCCGAACGCCCGGTGCTCACCAAGCTTCGCGACGAAATGCCCACCCAGCACCGTCCTGGCGCCCAGGTGAAAAATGCCCTGATCGCCGACGGCTGCATCATCGAGGGCACGGTGGAAAATTCCATCCTGTTCCGCGGCGTGCATATCGCCAAGGGCGCGGTGGTGCGCAACAGCATCATCATGCAGGACGGCGAAGTGCTTGAAAACGCCGAGCTGGAATACTGCATCATGGATAAGCAGTCCACCGTCCGTCCCAATGGCCGCCTGCTCGCGACCCAGAACTATCCGATCGTGGTGGCGAAGAACTACATCGTATAACCCCCTTTTCTTCGTCCCGTGCGTCTCAAACCCCTTGCGAAAAGCTTGCGCGGGCGGATGCGCCGTTTCATCCGCCCGCTTTTTACAGATGCCACGGAGGTAATTGCGAATGAAAATCCTTTTCACTTCTTCCGAGTGCGTTCCCTTCTGCAAAACCGGCGGGCTTGCGGATGTGGTGGGCGCGCTTTCGCCGGTGCTGGCGGCCAAGGGCAATGACGTGCGGGTGATGATGCCGCTGTACAGCGCCATTCCGCAGGAATATGTGAACCAGATGACCCATGAGATCGATTTTGAGATCGATCTGGGCTGGCGCAGGCAGTATTGCGGCATTGAAAAGCTGGAAATGAACGGCGTGATCTACTACTTTGTGGACAATAAGTATTACTTTGGCCGCAGCTATATTTACGGGATGGGCGGCGACGAGCATGAGCGCTTTGGCTTCTTCGACCGCGCGGTGCTCAACGCCCTGCCCCTCGTCGGCTTCCAGCCGGACATCATCCACGCCAATGACTGGCAGTGCGGCATGATCCCGGCGCTGCTGCGCATCCAGTACGGCCATGTGAGCTTTTATAACAGCATCCGTACGGTGTTCACCATCCATAACCTGCAATACCAGGGCATTTTCGGCATCCAGGACGTCCAGGATATTCTGGGCATCGGCGACGGGTATTTTACCGATGATAAGCTGGAATGCTTCGGCTGCGCCAACTTTATGAAGGCGGGCCTGGTGTATTCCGACGAGATCACCACGGTGAGCCCCTCCTACGCCGAGGAGATCCAGACCGCGTATTACGGCGAGCGCATGGACGGCCTGCTCCGCGCCCGGCGCGCAAGCCTGTGCGGCGTGCTCAACGGCATCGACGTGGAGGAATACGACCCGGCGCATGATCCCCTGATCGCCGCGCATTACACGGTGGACGATCTGGAGGGCAAGAAAGAATGCAAGCGCGCGCTCCAGGAGGAATTGGGCCTGGAGCGGCGGGCGGACGCCCCGATCATCGCCATCATCAGCCGGCTCAGCAACCAAAAAGGCCTGGACCTGGTGGACCGCGTGATCGCGGAAATCATGGAAGAGGACGTGCAGCTGGTGGTGCTCGGCATGGGCGACGCCAAGTATGTGAATCTGTTCAGCTGGGCTGAGCAGCAGTATAACGGCCGCGTGGCCGCGCGCTTCAAGATGGATCCAGAGCTGGCCCACCGCATTTACGCGGGCGCGGATATCTTCCTGATGCCTTCGCAGTTCGAACCCTGCGGCTTGAGCCAGATGATCTCCCTGCGCTATGGCACCCTGCCCGTGGTGCGCGAGACCGGCGGCCTGCGCGATACCGTGCTCTCTTACAACGAGACGACGGGCGCCGGCAACGGCTTCTCCTTCTTCAACTATAACGCGCACGACATGCTCTACGTGATCCGCCGCGCCCTGTTCTTCTATCATCAGCAGCCCGAAGTCTGGCGCGTCCTGCAGCGCCGCGCCATGACCGGGGATTATTCCTGGTCGCACTCGGCGGAAATGTATCTGTCCCTGTACAGGGATATGCTGCCCAAGCACCCCAAAGCGGAAAAGGAACCGCAGGCGTAAGAGAATAAGGAGGCAAAGGCGATGATGATCGTAACCACGGAGACCATCGGCGGAAGGGCGCTGGAAATGCTGGGCATGGTGAAAGGCAGCACGATCCGCACGGTCAATATGTTCCGTGATTTCGGCGCGGCTTTCAAGACCCTGGTAGGCGGCGAGCTGAAAAAATACAATGAAATGATGGACGACGCCCGGCGCATCGCCACCGAACGCATGGAGGAGGAAGCGCGCGCCCTGGGGGCCGACGCCATCGTGGGCGTTCGCTACGCCACCTCCGCCATCATGCAGAGCGCCGCGGAGGTCATGGCCTACGGCACCGCGGTGAAGTTCAAGTAACAGATCGTGAAAAGACGCTTTCAGTTCGCTCGTTCTGCCTGAATTTTTCACGGCGGGAAGGAGGCGGAAAGATGGATCCCAAGAAGGAACAGAAGGAAATGGAATGGGGCGACAGCATCCCGGACGAGGAGGAGACACTGGACGATCGCGAAAAAACCTACCGCGACGGCAGCGCCATCCATGAATGCTGGAGGGAGAAAAGCGAAAACGTGTGATCCGGACAGCCGGGACAGCGCTCTTTCTCATAAAAACGCCCGTCGCAAGCAGAACCCCCTGCCGCAGTTTCTATGCCGCCGCAGGGGGTTCTGCTTTGCCATGCCCGTTTTTCGGGGGACCGTTGCCTTTCCGGGCCTTTTTGCAAAGAAAGGATCATACGTTCATTTCGTTATCCAGATAGGGATGCAGCGGGCCGTCGGCGTAGCGCTCGCGCGGGAAGGGCTTGAACGCGTTGGAATTGTATTCCTCGCACACCTCGTCCGCGACGAAGCCGCCCAGCTCCGTCAGCCTGACCACCCGGCCGTTATCCTCGATCAGGCCGTAATCCTTGAGCATTTGGGTCTTCTTTTGCAGGATAGAGTCAAATTGGACGCCGGTGCGCTTGAAAAAGTCGGCTTTGATGACCGATCGGTTCTTGAGCGGCAGCACGATGGCCTGGCGGATCTGCTCTTCGAGCGGGCGGACGTAGCCGCGGGTGATGGGCAGATGGCCCTCGTCGATCATGCGGTAGTATTCGTCAAAATACATGGAATTGATATCGAACCGGTCGTGATAGCTGGAAAAGCCCGTCATGCCGAAGCCCACCTGATCGTACAGGCTGCAGCACTGGTTATAGGCGTAATGGGAAAACACTTTTTTGTTTTTCGTATACACCCGGCGCAGGGATTCGTTGAACCCGTGCTCGTTGAGGATATCGATGGCGATCTGCTTCATCATCATGGTGGTGCGGAAATCGGGGATATCCTTGGCGCCGGTGCCCCGGGCGTAACGGTTGATCGCGCCCTGATAGTCGCCGTAGGCCTGCACCTTAAGGCGGTAGATCTGGATCTCCGCCATGGGCAGCTCCACGGCTTTTTCGATCACTTCGATCCAGTTATCAATGGTCTCGCCGGGATGGCCGTAAATGAATTCGATGTTCACATCGAAGCCGTACTCCAGCGCCCGGTACACCGATTCGACGGCCATGGCGGCGTTGTGCGGCCGGTTCATGATCCTGAGCACCTGATCATCCAGCGACTGCAGGCCGATGGTCAGGCGGGTGAGGCCGTGGTTCTTCATGGATTCCAGGCGGCGCGCGCCATCCTCGCCAAGCAGGGAATTGGGGTCCAGATCGATGTTGTATTGCTTGCAGCCGGAATAATCCAGGCGCTGATCCAGGCCGTCCAGGAACCGTTCAAACAGGGCGGGGGGCAGATAAGAGGGCGTGCCGCCGCCCAGGAGGATGGAGCGGGGCTTGATCCTCTCGATGCCAAAGCGCCGCAAATACATGTCGATCTCGCGGAACAGGTATCCGATATATTTTTCCTTTTCTTCTTTGCATTCGCCCACCATGCCGGGATAATGGCAGTAGAGGCAATGCCGGATGCAGAAGGGAACGTGGACGTAGAGATCCATGAACCCGTCCGCCGGATACTCATACCCGGCGAGGTATTCCTCCACGTCGCAGTCCGGGTATTCGGTGATGGGCGGATAGTGCACGGAAGGAACGAAATCGCCGTCGCTGCAGATCAGGCCCAGAGCCTGGAGCTTTTCGATCCTGCGGAACTGTTCCTCCGCGTGCTGTATCAATTCGTTCTTTCTTGACTGCTGCATTTGTGTCTTTTTCCTTTCCTGACATGCCACTTTCCGCCGGAAGACGGTGAAAACAGATTTCCGAAAGGCGGGATCAAAGGCCAAGGAAGCCTTTGCGCTCCGGGATCATCACCGCGCCGGCGGTACACCTTTGGCCGCGGACGGCATCCATGATTTTTTCCGCCCACGCTTCATCCGCGGTTCCCGGCGCTTTCAGGGCCGGCGGGATCAGCGCTTCCAGATCCGATCCTTCCTCGCCGCACAGCAGGAGAAAGGCGTTTGTTCCGGCGCTCAGCTCAAATTCCGCCGACGCTTCATAGGCGCTGTGCAATCCGCTGCCAAGAGGCGGGTTTTTGGGGAAGCGGAAGCGGGCGTTGATGCGGCCGTCCCGATAGTGAAGCGCCAGGGCGTTCCCCGCCGTGACCACCCGGCCCGCGCCCTTGCACAGAAACAGGAAGGCCGCGGCGCAGCGGAAATGCTTTTCCGGGTCCTGCATGATGAAGAGGCCTTCGCTGGCGAAGGAGAGGATGTTGGTCATGGCCACGTCCATCAGCGCGGGCCGGCGCAGGAAGCTGTCGCCGCAGATCTCCAGGGCTTTGGGGCAGGCCGCGGCGGAGCGGCTGTCCTCCGTCGGGTACGCCGCGCCGCAGAAGGCCGCTTTCCCTTTTTCCAGGAAAGAAAAGCAGGCGTGTTCGGCCGGCGGGATATCAGAGATGCTTCTCGAACTTATCCTTTGCATGTTTCAGCTGTTCACTTTCTTCTTTTACCGGAGGAACGAAATCCGGATTTTTCCTGAAGATGAGCACATACCTTTGCGGGATCAGCGCATGGGATTCGATCAGGTCGAACCCGTAATGCGTGAGCTGGGCGATCACGAGCTTGGGCAGGATGCCCGGGCCGTAATAGCTGGGCACGCCCTTGGGCGTGATCGCGTTGTCGGCGATCACCAGGCGGCCGTCCGCCTTCATGGCGCGGCGCAGGCTTTCGATGAAATCGTCCTTGACGAATTCAATGTCCGTGATGTACACCGCGTGGTACATCGAGCACATGAACACCGTGTCCAGGCTGTTTTCCGGAAGCGAAATGTCGTTCATTTTGGCGACCACGGGCTTGATCCTGTCCGTGCCGCTGTATTCAATGAACGATTCCAGATGGGAGAGGGCGTCCTTGTTGATCTCCGTCGCGTACACCCTGCCCTCGGGGCCGACCGCCTTGGCGAACTGCCAGGAGAAATACCCGCCGCCGCAGCCGACGTCCGCCACCGTTTCGCCGCTTTGGATGCCGATCACATCCAGCATCTGTTCCGTCTTTTCCCACAGATAACGGTTGGGGTTGTTGAAGATCAGCAGCTCGTTCCACTCGTTGAGGGTGGAAATGGGGAAGTCCCCGCCGCTGTATTCGTAATTGGTTTCCAGGTTGCCGCCCACGGGATCCGGCTTTTCCAGATGGAATTTGTAGAACAGGTATTGCAGCAGCCGCTCGAATCCATTGCCGGCGAAATAGTCGGCGTAGAAGCGACGGAAGGGATCGGCGAGCATGCTTTCGCGCGCGGCTTCGTCCACCAGGCGGTAAGCAATGAACCACATCAGCGCCGTGTAGTCGTCGCCCACCCTTTCCAGCGGGTACAGCGCTTCAAACCCTGCGTAGGCTTTGCGCAGCTTGGCTTCGTCGTTTTCCTTCAGGCCCTCGTACATGATCCGGCCCCATTTTTTGCCCCGGCAGGTGTAGCCGGAGGTGGAGGTGCCGATGATGCGGTAGCGCACCAGGGACGAGGGCGTGTTGACATAGATGGTATCCGCGGGGGCCGCGTCGTTGTCCCCCTGGCCAAGCGGCGGAATATCCGCCATGTCAAAGAGCAGCAGATACCTTTGCGGCGTAAACTGGAACGCGTCGCGAAGCCTGAAGCCGTAATAGTACAATTGGCTGATGAGCATATCGCGGCACACGTAGGGCCCGTGGTAGGGCAGCTCCCCTTCGGTGACCAGGTCGTTATCCACGATGATGAGCTGCCCGTTTTCTTTTAAGGCGCGGCGAATACTGCCGACGAAATAATCTCTTTCGTCGTCGGTAAAGGCGGCGTATACGTTATGGTACAGGGAGCAGATATAGACAACGTCCACCTGGACGCCCTCGGGCAGGCCGATCCCTTCAAAGCTGCCCTCCACCACTTCCACGTTGGGCACCTGATAGCGGGATACGTAATCCCTCAGGTATTTTAGGTGCAGCGGGTTGGTTTCCACGGCGTAGACCTTTCCCTTGTCGCCCACCAGCCTGGAAAAGCGGAAGGAATAATACCCGGGGCCGCAGCCGACGTCCGCCAGGCTCGCGCCTTCCTTCAGGCTGATTTTTTCCAGGTTGTCCCGCGTGGTTTCCCAGCGCTCGCGGTCCGGATTGCAAAAGAGGATGAAATCCTCCAAAAAGCGCATCCGGGCTTTCAGGGCGGTATGATCGCCGGGGCCGTATTCCAGGTAGTGGTATTTATAGTTGAGGTAGGTGCGCAGGTTATCGCAGCCGTTATCGGTCATCATGCGGTGGAAGGAATCGATCATGGGCTGGGAAAGCATATCCTGCCGCTGCGATCCATCCGCCAGGAAAAATTTGCACAGCCATTCCAGGGCGGTATATTCCCCGCCGAAGTTTTCGTTGGGGATGATCTCCTCGTAGATTTGGATGGCGCGCTCGAGGCTGCTTTTTTCGCCGCCGTCCAGGTATTCCAGGATCAGCCCGGCGGCCTGCTTTCCGCCCTCGGTGATGTCGAAGGAATCCAAACTGCCCAAATGAATGAGGGACTGCTTGGTTTCCACCTTCAGTACGGGCCCGGGAAAAGCAGGCCGGTTTTCATTGCCGTCCATCATATTTCCTCAAAGCCCTCGGTGGACGGGAGCGTGACGGTCACGGCGCTTCCGGGATTGTTGAAGGATACGTCTACGGAGAAGACCAGGTCATAGGCGGCGGCTTCGCCCGAGGCCATCAGGTTGGCGGGTACGGTCACGGCCACGTTGCCGGAATAGGAGACCTTGGTCACAATGCCGTTGGAAACGGTGGCGCTGTATTTGAAGTTGGTGAGCTTGTCGATCTGGATCGCCTTGTCCTTGCCGCCGGATTCGTTGGCGCTCATGGTGTTCAGGTATTTTTTCACCAGGGAATCGGCGATTTCGAGGGTATAGGTGTCGCCGTTCTTGATGGTCTTGGTCACGGCCGCCTTATCGATGGGGGAAAGCAGGCCCAATTCCTTGATCTTGCCGGCCTCCAGGAAGCTGGAGAATTCCTTGAGGAATTCGGAGGTGTTGAAGGTGGCGCCGCTTTCGTCCTTCTTGCCCTGCTTGTCCTGGGCGGTGTTCTGGGCGGGCTTGGCGTTCAGGGAATACTTGGTCTTGTGCCCGTCCTGATCGGTGTAGAGATAGCTGCCGTCGGAATACTGGGTCACAACCTGATCGTCGGTCGACATTTCATAATACATGATGTTGCTCTTGGTATCCACCTTGAAATTGCCGCTGCAATTGGTGGTTTTGCCGTCCATGGTCAGCGCGGCCTTCAGATCGGCGTCCATGCCGCCGTTGGCCGTCACTTTATTGTACGCGGCGGCGTATTCGGCGTAGGGATCGCTGCCGCAGGCGGAAAGGATGAATACGCACATCACAGCCAGGGCCAGCAGGCTCAGGGTTTTTCGGATCATGGCTCCATGCTTGCTTTTCATGTTTCTTTCTCCTTTTTCTTTCATTTATGATGTACGGCGTTAAAGCCGTTTCATCTGGTTTGGCTGCGCTTGAAGCGCAGGATCAGCACCGCCGCGGCGAGGCAGACGGCGCTCATGAACAGGAGCACCAGCCACGCGCTGGAGACGCCGTTCATGCCGAAAACGTATTCTTTGCTGGTTTCGTACGCGGCGTCCAGTAAGCCCACGCCGCCGTCGTCGGAAAAGGTGGTCAGCTCCCAGGCGCCCATGTTGTAATAACAGGATTTGTAGAGGCGGTTGATGTCGGCGGAAACGAAGAAGGCCAGGCAGCTCCAACGGCAGGTGATAAAATTGGACAGCGTTTCGGTGATGCCGGTCAGCGTGCCGACGACGCCGGAAAACAGGATCTGCGGCATCAGGCAGATCGGACAGAGCACCAGCGCCATTTCGTTGGAAACGAGGGTCGAAATCATCAGGCCCAGGCACATGGCGCTCAGCACGCACAGGAACACGGTCAGGAACGTTTCCAGGCCCATCAGGCTGCCCGGGAACACCGCGCCCGAGGACGGCATGCTGTATTTTAAGGCGGTCACGCCGTCTATGTTGCCATCCACGGTGGCGGTGGTGTTCGTCATGATCCGCAGGATGACCGTCATGATGACGGACTGCACCAGGCACAGCGCCGTCAGCGGCCCGAACTTGGAGAACACATAGGGCGTCACCGAGACGCCGGAAAACTTTTCGCGCTCGTAAATGGGCCGTTCCTTGCTCACTTCCTGGATGGAATTGAAGATGCCCGTCCAGAATGCCGCGCAGGAAAACGCGAACATCAGTGACATCGTGTCCGTCGCCACCAGGAAGGGGAAATTGGCCCGGACCATGGACGCGCCGAACACACGCATGAAGAAGTTGTAGAGGTTGCCGTCCGCCTGGAACGCGACGCATACCAGGAGCGACAGGATGACCGGCATGATCAAAAGCAGGATGAGCCTTAAGCGGCTGTTGCTCATGATCTCCACGTAGCGCACCGTCATCACCCAGAATTCACGCAGGAGCGCGCGCGGGCTTTTGGGGGCCTTGGGCGGCATATCCTGAAGCTGGATGCGGCCCATGTCGAAATAGCTGCTCTCCGGCACCCGGTTGAACCGGGCGGCCACGGCGGTGGCGCGTTCGTTCAGATCGTCAAAGATGTCCGTGTACTTTTCTTTACCAAAGAAGGCGGGCGCTTTCTGCGGCGGGCCGGAATAGCACAGCACGCCGCCCTTTCCCATGCAGATCAGCCGATCGCACAGATCCAGGTTCTGCACCGTGTGGGTGACCATGATAACGGTCTTTCCGGAAAGGGAGAGGCGCTTGAGCATCTGCATCAGATGCTTTTCCGTGCCGGGATCAAGGCCGGAGGAGGGCTCGTCCAGGAAAAAGAGCCTGGGCGACGCGAGCAGCTCCACCGCGATGCTCGCGCGCTTTTTCTGCCCGCCGGACAGTTTGCTGATCAGCGTCTTGCGGTGCTCGCTGAGCTCCACGATGCGCAGCGTTTCCTCGATCTTCGCCTCGATTTCCCGCTCGGAGGTATCCTGGGGCATGCGCAGCCTGGCGGAATAAAGCAGCATCCTTTCCAGCGGCAGCGAATCGTACACGATGTCCTGCTGGGGCACATAGCCCATCAGGCTTTGCAGGCCCTTTTTGCCGGTACGGATGGAATCGCCGTTGATGAGCACCTCGCCCGTGGAAAAGCCCGTAACGCCGGACAAAGCGTTGAGCAGCGTGGTTTTGCCCGCGCCGGAGCCGCCGATGATCGCGACGAATTCGTTGGGCTGGATGGACAGGGTGACGTTGTTGAGGATCTTCTTTTTGTTCTTGCCCGTGCCCACCGTGCGGCTCAGATGATCGGCGGCGACGCTCAATCCGCCGTCCAGCTGATAAATGTAGAGGTGTTCGTTGCTGAAAATCAGCACCGTGTCCGCAATCAGGATGCGGTCCATGGGGCGCAGCTGTTCCTTGCGCGTGAGCTGGCATGAATTGAGCAGTACGCCGTTGACGGAATTGTTATCGGTTACGTAGTATTGGCCGTTTTCCTGGGTGACGATGCAGTGCCGCCGGGAAGCGGCGGGATGGTCGATCACGATGTCGCAGTCCGCGGCGCGGCCGATCACGCACTGCCGCGCCTGCCGAAGCGGAAAGCTCTTGGCTGTATCGGCGGAGGGGGGCTGTTCCCGTTCGGCTTTTCGGTCCGCTTTTTGGGAAAACACAAGCGCCAGCCGCTGCGCTTCATCCTGTATGATATAGATTTTGTCGCCGTCCCTCAGCGCGCGCTTGGCGATCTTTTCGCCATGAAAAACCAGGCCGTTTTTGCTGCGGTCGTCCAGGATGAACCATTGGCCGTCCGCATCGCGGCAAAAAGAGCAGTGCGCGCGGGATACAAAAACGAGGGAGGGATCGATCTGAATATCGTTCGGGGCGCCGCTGTCACCATGAAAAGGCCCTCTGCCAAGGCGGATAGAAGGCTTATTGAAATGATCCAGGTCATACGTCCTGGGCGATTCTCCCGGCACGAAAACGGTGATCTGGCTGGTTGAGGACAAATCGGAGCGCCTCCTTTGCCCTGAGGCAAAAAACTGGCGTATGGAGCGCATGGGCCGGCGTCGGCCGATGTTTTCTTCCCTTCTTTTCCATTTTCAGTATAGAAAAAAGACGGCGAAAAGTCAATAGAAGCGCAAAAAACATACAGGATAATATGCAGAGAATGGACTCGGCGCGTCATTCGGGGAAAACGAGGGGCTCCAGGCCGCGGTAATCGCCGAAGGCGGGGCCCTTGGCGAACGCGGTGGCAAGGTGGGAAAGCAGCTCCAGGGTCATTTGACTGCGGAGGGGGGCGTACGCGGGATCGCCGTACAGGTTCCGCCATTCGTGCGGGTCGTTTTTCAGATCGTAGAGCTCGCCGCGCATCGGCGTATCGTCCAGCACCGTGCCGTCGCGAAAGAGGATCAGCTTGTACGCCTGATTGCGCCACATGAGGGCGGGCGCGGGCTGAACGCGTTCGGTGCCGCAGCCGTGAAACTCGCAGAACGCGGCGCGCCGCTGCCAGGGGCCCAGCAGATCAACGCCGGGCAGGCGCGGATCGGGCATGATGCCCGCCGCGGCGCAGAGCGTGGGCACCAGATCGGTCAGCATGGCGGGGCGGCTGTCCCGCGTGCCGTGGAGGGCCTTTGCGACGTAATCCCCCGCCAGGATCAGCGGCACCCGGACGCTGGAATCGAACAGGCAGTATTTGCTGAAGCGGCCGTCGCGCTCGCCCAGCATTTCGCCGTGGTCGGACAGGAACACAAAGAGGGTGTTCCTGTCCAGCCCTTTTTCGCGGACGACGCGCAGCACGTCGCCGATCAGGGCGTCCATGAAGGTGCAGTTGGCATAATACCGCAGGGTCGTCAGGCGCTTTTCCTCGGGCGAACGGTTTTGCAGGACGGCTTTGCGGTTGTAATGCACGTCGTGCAGGGAAAGGCTCGCCTTCATGGCCGCGGCGATGTGCGTGTCCGGCTCCTGAGCCCAGGGCGGGGCGGGAATATCGGGGATGCCGCCAAGATCGTACATCGCCTCGAATTGCGGGGGGATATTGAAGCCCGCGTGCGGCTTGATCAGCGAAAAATACAAAAACAGCGGCCGGCCGTCCGGCTCGTAGCTTTCCAGGAATTCCACGCATTTTTTGTGGATGAACCCGTCCCGATGATGCGCGATGGGGAGCTTGCTCGGCTTTCCGATATAGCCCAGGGCATTTTCTTCGCCGGCCCCGAATTCCCGCGTTTCGTCGTAATACGCTTTCAGGCCCTCCGGGTCCTCGTCGTCCATCATGACGGCCCCTTCCTCGCACAGGATGGAGGAGCGGCTCTGGCCTTCGGCCCGCACGTCAAAGCCCCGGCGCGAGCCCATTTCTCCGGGCCGGGCATGGTTCCAATGCGCTTTGCCAAAGCCCGCGCAGAAATAGCCCGCGTCGTGCATCAGCTGCGGCAGGGGCACGGCGGGCAGGCGGCTTTCGTCCAGCAGCGCGCCGCGGTTGGTGCGCACCCCGGTCTGCGAGGGGTACATGCCGAACATGAAGGAATTGCGGCTGGGCACGCACATCGGGCACTGGCACACCGCCTGGTCGAAAAACACGCCCTCCCGCGCCAGGGAATCGATGGCCGGGGTGACGACGAAGGGCTGGACGCAGCCCATGGCATCCCAGCGCTGCTGATCGGTCATGAGCATGATGATGTTTGGCCGGTTCATTCGTTTTCTCCTGTTGCACCGAAAGGATCCAGATAGGCCTGATGCTCTTTGGGGAAATCCCGCCGCAAATTCCGCTCCGCCTTGGCGCGGTATGCGCTTTCAAATTCCTCGGCGGTCACGCCGCAGCACAAAAGCACGTCGGTCAGATACATGAATACGTCCGCCATTTCCTCGCAAAACCGGGTGCGCACCGTTTCATCCCGCACCACGGCCTGGGCGGAGCGCTTTTTGAGGATGGCGGATACCTCGCCGATCTCCTCCACCGCGTAGAGCAGATGATGCTTGGCCGTTTCGGGGCTGTCCCCTTCCCAGATCCCGCGGTATTTTTCCTGCAGGGCGGTTTGGATCTCCATCAGTTCCCTTATCGTCAGGGCCATGTGGACGCCCTCCTCAATCCGTATAGCCGATGGCGGTGATGGTGAAGCATTTGTTTTCGCTGCCGTCCGCCATGCGGATCTCCAGGGTGTGCGGCAGGGCCTCCTTCGCGTCCCAGACCAGGATCACTTCGGATTGGCCCCACTTCCCTTCGCCGCCCCTGAGCGTGCGCTTCACCTTGCCGTCCACCACGATCTCCGCTTCGCCGTAATTGTCCGAGGCGACGGCGCGCCAGGCGATCAGGAGCTTTTTGAAGGTAAAGGTGAGGCGGAGGGGCTCCGCGGGATCCTTGGATGAATGATAAAAGTTTTTGCCGCAGACCCTTCCCACAGGCAGGTTCCTGTAGGAGGCGGTGTCGTCGCCCGGGAAGCCGCCGCGGTCGATCTGGACGCCGGGGTATTCGCCCTCGCCGTATATGGTTTTGAGGCCCATAAAGTCAATGCCGTAGGCGGGGGAGACAAGGAGATCAATGTCCTTGGGGCTTTCTTCCGCGCCGTACGCGCTGTCCACCGCCCGCAGCAGGCAGTCCGCCATCACGCCGTGGCCCATGGACGTGGGATGGTATTCGTCAAAGAAGAAATCCTCCTTCGTCCATTCCCGGTCGACGTGCTTTTCCACGATGGATTTGACGGACACCATCATCAGATCATAGGCCTTGCCGACCTTGCCCAGGAAGCTTTCCAGCGTGAAATTGCCCCGGGAAACGGAAAACAGCAGGATCACCGCGGGATCGTTTTCCGCTTCCAGGATGCTTTTCACCAGCGATTCATAGCAGCGGCCCTTGGTGGGCTCGTTATAATCGTTGACGGCGTATTCCACGATCACCAGATCGGGCAGGCCGTCCGCGTCGTTCACCCGGTCGGTAACGTCGCGCCCGTAGCGCATCAGGCCGAAGGTGGAGGGCGTTCCGCCCACGCCGGCGTTCACAAAATGCACGTTGCCGCTGCCCGTGCCGTACCGGGCGGCAAAGCCCTTATAAAAACGGTAGGCGTAGCATTCTTCATATTTCGCGGCCCCGGCCCCTTCGGTGATCGAGCCGCCGATCGCGGCAATGGTGATCGTTTCGCCCCGGCGCGCGCGGTCGATCACGCGCTTTAAGCGCTGATTGTTCCCAAGCTGCTGGATGCTTTTGTCCAGCGCCTGGATGTACCAGCTCTCGTTTCCGCTCTCCCCGTAATACGCCTGCTCTCCCATTGCGACCCCTCCTTTGGCATATGCCATGGCCAGCACGCAGCACACAAGCAAGACCCCTATCTTTTTCAACCGATCCACCCTCTTTCCGGCATTCTTTTACAATTTCTGCGCGCCTGGCCCGAATCCTGCTTATTTTCGGGAATCTGCAAAATAATTGGAAAGAACGCTTCCCTGATTTGGGATTCCCATGCTATAATGAAGGGGCGACCGGCAATTCTTGTATTTGGAGGGATCCTCATGCCGAATCCGATCCTGCCGCTGTGGGAATACATCCCGGACGGGGAACCGCGGGTATTTGGGGACAGGGTGTATCTGTACGGCTCCCATGACCGGGCGGCCGGCGAAGCGTTCTGCGATTATAAGCTGAAGGTCTGGTCCGCGAGCGTAAAGGATCTGAACCACTGGCAGTGCCACGGCGACAGCTTCCGCACCCGCCCGGGCAGTGACCGCGGGGCGGACACCCCCTGGACGGACCATGAATTATACGCCCCGGACGTGGTGGAAAAGGACGGGAAATATTATCTGTACGCGTATATCTTGGGCGCGAAGGGCGCGGTCGGCGTATCGGACGCGCCGGAAGGGCCGTTCCGCCTGCTCTCTGCCTATACGTACCGGGATCAGGTGGGCGACGAGGGTGTTTTCAACGACGCGGGGGTGCTCGTGGACGGCGACGGGCGGGTGTACGTATATTACGGGTTCACGCAGTCGCACATGAACGAATTGGACGGACGGGATATGCACACCGTGCTGCCCGGCTCCTACCGCCATCCCGTGATCGACGACGGGGAGAGCGTCCCGGAGGCGGAGCGGTTCTACGAGGCCAGCTCGCCCCGAAAGATCGGCGATACCTATTATCTGATCTATTCTCCCCGCCGGGGCAGCCGCCTGGCCTACGCCACCGCAAAAAGCCCCGTCGGCCCCTTTACATACCGCGGGTATATCGTGGACAACGCCGTGGATTATCCCGGCGGCAACAACCACGGCTCCATCGCGAACATCAACGGCCAATGGTACGTGTTCTACCACCGCATGACCAACCGCACCATCATGAGCCGCCGCGCCTGCGTGGAAAAAATCAGCATCCTGCCGGACGACTCCATCCCGCCCGTGGAAATGACGTCCCTCGGCTTTGAGGACGCCCTGAACCCCTATGCCATCACGCCGGGCGAAATCGCCTGCGTGCTCAGGGGCGGCTGCTTCATTACGGAACTGGACGTGTTTACCCGCGTCGTGACCGACATTCGGGACCGGAGCGTGATGGGCTATAAATACTTTGATTTCGGGCAGGACCGTACCGGCGACGGCATGAAGATCGCCGTCAAAGCCCGGGGGCGCGGCGTAAAGTGCCGCCTGCGCGTCATGCTGGACGATGCGGAAAGCGGGGAATGCCTCGGCACGGTGCCCATCGGCCCGGGCGACGGGGTCTTTACGGCAAAGATCCGCGCGGCTACCGGCCGGCACGCGCTGTATCTTGCGGCGGAACACCGGGTGGAGGGCTGGATGGGCCAGTTTTTTGAAGGAAAGACGCTGTTGGACCTGGAAGGCTTCGTGTTCCTGAAATAATACGCCGGAAAAAGGAGCGCCGAACATGGCAGCTGTGATCGACAACAAAGTATTTTATCGCAAACTGACTTCCCTGGCCCTGCCCATCGCGTTCCAGAGCCTCATGCTGGCCTCCGTCGCGGCGGGGGACGCGCTGATGCTGGGCGGCATCGCCCAGAACGAAATGACCGCCGTTTCCCTGGCCACGCAGATCCAGTTCGTGCAGAACATGTTCATTTACGCGGTCATCGGGGCGGGGGCCATCCTTGGCGCGCAGTATTTCGGCAAAGGCGACAGGAAAACGGTGGTCGAACTGTTTCATCTGATGCTCCGGCTCTGCGGGCTGATTTCGATCCTGTTCTTCCTCGCCTGCGAATGCGTGCCGGAAGTGCTCATGCGCCTGTTCACGCACGATGAGCATTTGATCGCCATCGGCGTTCATTACCTGCGCATCGCCGGGTTCAGCTACCTGATCACGGGCGTTTCCCAGTGCTACCTGACCGCCATGAAGGTGACGGATCACGTGCCTGCGAGCGCGTGGATCTCCTCCGCCGCGGTGGTGATGAATATCGCCTTCAACGCGCTTTTGATCTTCGGCCTCTTCGGCCTGCCCCGAATGGAAAGCCGCGGCGCGGCCCTGGCGACCACCCTGGCCCGCGCGGGCGAACTGATCCTGTGCCTGATCGTATCGGGAAAGGAAGGCTATGTAAGGCCCGATTGGAAGCGGGTCTTCCGGAAAAACAGGGAATTATCGCGGGATTTTGCCAGGCAGTGCCTGCCGCTGCTCGGCGGGGGCCTTTTGTGGGGCGTCGGGTTTACTTCCTACACCGCCGTCATGGGCCATATGGGCGCGGATGCCGCCGCGGCCAATTCGGTTTCCGCCGTGGTGCGCGATCTGATCTGCTGCGCCTGCAACGGCATCGGCAACGCCGCGGCGATCATGGTGGGCAATGAGCTGGGCGCCGGAAACCTGGAATTGGGCAAGGCCTACGGGATCAAGCTGAAAAACATTTCCTGGGTGATCGGCTTTGCGTCCACCGCCCTGGTGCTGGCCCTGACGCCGCTGGTGACGCGCTTGGTCACCCTGACCGAGACCGCGCAGGGGTATCTGACCGGAATGATGGTCATCATGGCGGTCTACATGATCGGCAGATGCGTCAATACCGTCACCATCAACGGCGTCCTGGACGGCGGGGGCGATACGGTGTTTGACATGTATTCCCTGGCGGTGTGCATGTGGGGCATCGCCGTTCCGCTGGCGGTGCTGGGCGCGTTCGTATTCCACTGGCACGTTTTCGCCGTGTACGCCTGCACCTGCCTGGACGAAGTGGGCAAGATCCCCTGGGTGATGATCCGGCTGCGCAAATACAAATGGGTCCAGGACCTGACGCGGCAAAATACCGGCAAAGAGATCGCCGCGTCATAAAAAACGCGCGGAAAAGCCCGCGTTTTGCGCGGCTTGTCAATTCCGCGTTTTTGTGGTAAAATGATTCGTCTTGCGAGAATGCTTGGCAAGGAGTGAAAGGTATGGTCCACATTTACCTGGACGCGATGGGCGGGGACAACGCCCCCCGGTGCACCGTGGACGGCGCGCTGGAGGCCCTGCGCTTGGATCCGGAATTAAAGATCACCCTGGGCGGGCCGAAGGGCGAGATCGAAAGCGCGCTCAGCGGCATGGACATAACGGACGTGAAAGAACGGCTCTTGATCGACGACGCGCCCGAAATCATCACCAACCATGACGCGCCGGTGATGGCGATCCGTCAGAAGAAGAATTCCGCCCAGGTGAAGGGCATGCTGCTTGTGCGGGAGGGAAGCGCGGACGGCTTCGTTTCCGCCGGTTCCACCGGGGCCACCCTGGCCGGGGGCATGTTCCGCCTCGGCCGCATCGAGGGGGTGGAGCGGCCCGCGCTCGCGCCGCTTCTGCCCAACGGCAAGGGCTTTTTCTGCCTGATCGACTGCGGGGCCAACGTGGACTGCCTGCCGCAGTATCTGCCCCAGTTCGGCGTGATGGGCGCGGCGTACCTGAAGGCCGTGCGCGGCGTTCCCAATCCCCGGGTGGGCCTGGTCAACATCGGCGCGGAAAGCGAAAAGGGCAACGCCCTGGCCAAGGCCGCCTATCCGTTGATGGAGAGCGCGCCGTTCAACTTCATTGGCAACGTGGAGGGCCGGGACATCACGGCCGATATCGCGGATGTGGTGGTCTGCGACGGGTTCTCCGGCAACCTGATCTTAAAATTCATGGAGGGCGTCGCCGGCACGCTGCTGGGCATGATCAAAAAAGAAATCATGGGCGATTTCAGGAGCAAGCTGGGCGGCCTGATGGCCAAGCCCGCCTTCAGGCGCGTCAAAAAAGCCATGGATTATACCGAGGTGGGCGGCGCGCCGCTGCTTGGCGTCAGCGGCGTGGTGGTGAAGGCCCACGGCTCTTCCAACGCTCACGCCATCGCCTGCGCGATTCGCCAGGCCGTCCTCATGGTGAGGGGGAACCTGGTTGATTCAATAAAAACGGAAATCTCCAAACAAATGCAAGCATGATTACCAAAGGAGGAAAACACGATGGTATATGAAACCGTAGCCGGCATGATCGCCAAACAGCTCAAGATGGACGTCAAGGACGTGACCCCCGAAAAGCGCCTGGTGGAAGACCTGAAGGCCGACAGCGCCAACGTGATGGTGCTCATCATGGACCTGGAAGACCAGTTCAACATGACCGTGGATGATTCCGCGATCACCAGCCTTCGCACCGTGGGCGACGTGGTCAAATACATCGAAAGCAAGCTGTAATGCCAAAATGGAAAGAGAGCGGGAGACAAGCGCGTTTCCTGTCTCCCGTCTCTTTTCGGTGTGTTTTTCATCGAAAGCCTGTATGATCCCGCGACAGGCTTTCGATGAAAAACAACCGCATATCTTGAAAAAGAAGGACAAAGCCATGTCTGAATGGACCGCCCTTGAAGGGGCGATCGGGCACCGTTTCCGCAAAAGCGCGCTGCTTCGCCAGGCGCTCACGCATCCCTCCCTGAACCAGCACCATAACCAGCGGCTTGAATTTTTGGGCGACGCGGTGCTGGAACTGTGCGTGAGCGAAAAAATATATGACCGGCACCCGGAAATGCATGAAGGGGCCATGACGCGCCTGCGCCAAAAGCTGGTGCGCGAGGAAAAGC
The DNA here is from genome assembly GCA_017541205.1 of Clostridia bacterium. Lineage (GTDB taxonomy): Bacteria > Bacillota > Clostridia > Christensenellales > Aristaeellaceae > RUG563. The sequence continues at coordinate 23,608 of JAFXZO010000114.1, forward strand.
TGGCCGACGTCGCCCGGCAGATCCGCCTGGGCGAAATGCTGCTCATGGACCGCAGCTGCGAGGTGTCCGGCGGGCGGAGCAATCCCTCCGTGCTGTGCGACGCGTTTGAGGCCGTGCTCGCCGCCGTATATCTGGACGGCGGGCTGGACGCCGCGCGCAGGATGGTCTCCCTCCTGATCGGCGACTGCGCCGAAACCGGGGAAAA
>JAFXZO010000115.1 GCA_017541205.1 Clostridia bacterium
TGAGCAGGATGGCGTAGTCCACGGTTGCGCCCAGCTGGATGGTGGAAATCAGGATGGGGCCGACAAAGGGCAGCTCCTGGTTCAGATAATAGGGGATGCACAGGTTGGCGGCGATGGCCAGTTCAATGATGGCCACCAGCAGCACAGGCAGCGAAATGGATTTTTGCACCAGGAGGATGATCACGAAAATGGCGATGATCGAAATCAGGCTGACCACGGTGAAATCGTGATCCGTGCAGGCGATCAGATCCTTGGTGCAGGGGGCTTCGCCGATGAGCATGCCGCCCTGATCGAACTTTTTCAGGATGCCGTTCAGGGTATCGATCTGGGCGTTCACTTCGTCGGTGGAAATCACATAGGCGGAATTGATCAGCATGAGCTGATACCGTTCGCTCTTGACCAAAGACAGCACGTCCTTGGGCACGATGGATTCCGGAATGCCCGCGCCCAGCAGGCTGTCGATGCCGATCACGTTCTTGACCCCGTCCACCTGCTTCATTTCCTCCGTCATGGCCCGCACGTCCTTTTCATGCACATCGGCGTCCACAAGCAGCAGGTGGGTGGTCGCCATATCGAAGGTCTCGGCCAGCTTTTTATTGGCGATGATGGAGGGCAGCTCCGGCGGCATGACCTTGCTCATGTCATAATATACATGCACGCTCTGGTAGCCAAAGAACGCGGGAAAGATCATCAGGGCCAGGATCACGCACAAGGCCTTGTAATGCTTCGTCACGAACGCGCCTAAGAAACGCAGGTTGGGCAGCAGGGGCTTGTGGCTCGTTTTTTCAATGGCCCCTTCCAGCGCGCGGATCACGCAGGGCAGCAGCACCACCGTGCCCAGCACGCCCATGACGACGCCCTTGCTCATCACGATGCCAAGGTCTTTGCCCAGGGTAAAGCTCATAAAGCAGATGGAAATGAAGCCCGCCACGGTGGTCAGGCTGGAGCCCAGGATGGAGGTAAAGGTCAGGTGGATGGCGTTGGCCATGGCCTCGTCCTTGTCCTCGGTCAGCGCCTTCTGCTCCTTGTAGCTGTGCCACAGGAAGATGGAATAATCCAGCGTGACGCCCAATTGCAGCACGGCGGCCACGGCCTTGGTGATATAGCTGATTTCGCCGAAAAAGTAATTGGTGCCCATGTTGTACAGGATGGAAATGCCGATGCAGCACAGGAAGATCAGCGGCAGCAGGAAGGAATCCATGGTGACCATCAGCACCAGCGCGCACAGCGCCACGGCGATGCCCACGTAGATGGCCTCCTGATCCTCCACCAATTGCTTGGTATCCGTCACCACGGCGGACAAGCCGGACACGAAGCACTTTTCGCCCGCCGCGGCCCGCACCTTTTGAATGGCTTCCATGGTTTCCTCGGCGGAAGAGCCCTCGTCAAAGAACACGGCGGACAGCATGCATTCTCCCCGCTGGAACAAATCCCGATAGTTGGATGGAATAATCTCCAGGGGCAGCGTGCCTTTGGTGATGGACGCGTAGCCGATCACGGATTCCACATGGGGGATTTCCTTCAGGGCGTTTTCCATCTCTTCCTGCTCTTTGAGGGACATGCCCTCCGTCACCAGCAGGGAAAAAGCGCCCTTGCCGAAATCCCGCAGTAAGATTTCCTGGCCCCGCACCGTTTCCAGGTCCTGGGGCAGATAATACAGCAAATCGTATTTGGTCCTGGTGGCGGCCATGCCCAGCGCAGCGGGCGCCATCAGGATCAGGCAGATCAGGATCACCGCCGTCCGATGCCGCACCAGCCATTTCGTAAACCCTTTCACAGGGATTCCTCCTTTATGATCCAGAGCATTGCGTTTTTTCATTGATCGTCATCAGGCGCTGCCGGACAGGCGCGCCTCAGCCGGTTGGCTGATCCTCGCCCGATAGGCGCAGGATATATTGAAGAGCCGATGATTGCAGCGCGTACTTCAGGCGCGGGGCGTCCTCCTGCTTCTTATATTCCAGGATCACCTGCTCCTGATACCGGCGAAAGCGCGTATACAGCGTCTTCGTATCCGTTTCGTCCTCCGGATACAGCAGGGTTTTGATCAGCTCCATCGGGGTGGTCAGCTTTAGCTGAATGACAATCAAAAGCTGAGCCAGCGCCTCGCGGCTGTATTTTTTCCCGATCGGTTTATCGATCAGCCCGGCTTTTACATAATTGTTAATCATGCTGGCAGTCAGGTCCATGAGCCCGGGGATACCGGGGAGCGTACGGTTGATAAGCGAGATCATCTGGTCTTTATACAGGCCGAAATCGGGCAGCGTTTCCCAGTCGGGAAGCAAGCAGCCCTGCAAATGCCCTAATATTTCTTCATGCGTCATTTTCAGTTTCCCTCCCGGATAAGGATATCATAATCAGTTTATCGGATCAAAGGCAGCTGAGGCTGGCTTGGCCAAGAGGAGGGGCTCGTCGTGTCAACGCCGTTATAGCATTCGGGAAATAAACCGGCCCAGGAAGCGTTTTCATTTCCCTGCATCAGATGGCTTGCGTCCCCCAACGCAACGCAGCGGAATTCCACTTCGCCCTTTTCGCGCTCCTGGGTCACCACCGTGGTCACGGAGCTGGTAACGCACAGGAAGCTTTGCCACAGCGGGAGCGGCGAAGTATTGAACAAATACGCAAGGATCGCCATGCCGATGCCGAAATGGCAGAAGATGACGATGGTTGCGTCCCGATTATGCTCGCACCGATAGACGCCGCCCGTGCGGGCATAGCCGTGCTTCTTTAGCAGCGCGTCGACCCCTTCCTTAGTTTCTTCCCATATCTGCGAAACGGTCCCGCCCTGCATCATTTCATCTGTCAGCCATTCGTCGCGGTCCAGCAGCCGCTTGTGAGGATACCATTCCCGGGTGGGATAATCCCAGGGGATGCGTTTCTTTCCATCCCGCACCGTATACCCGCGGAATTCCGCGAGCCAAGGCAGCGTTTCCGCCTGTTTCCCCACGAGCCGCAGCGTATATTCCGCCGTTTCCCGCGCGCGTCCCAACGGCGAAACGTAATAAGCCTCCGCCGGGATCTTCGATAAGCGCTGCGCAAGCAGCTCCGCTTCCCGCCTGCCTTTTTCCGTAAGCGAATCATGGGTATAATCAGGCTCGGCATGCCTGACGATCAGCAGTCTCATTTTTCCTTTCATCCTTTCACGGAGCTTCTGTTCAAGCCCGTCACGTAATTGGGGGCGGAAGGAAACTACGCTCAAGCCCGGCGCCGCGTCCCCCTGCGCCGCCGCGCCTATTATACGACCGATCCTGCCATTTGACAAGAAGGAGGCCCGCTTATGCTGCCCGAAACCGCCGTTTCTTTTTCGTGCGCAGATCCTTCTATCCAGCGTTTATTCGACGCCGCCTGCGAAGCATGCAAAGAAAACCTAAAGTATTTCGGCCCGGATCAGGTGTTGGTGGAGGGCGGGGGCTATGAAAAGATCTGGCTGGAGACCCAGCCCATGGGCGGCGAAATGTACGCCAAATACGATCTTCCCGCGGCCTTGAATAATCAGCTGCTCTTTATCCGCCATCAGCGCGCGGACGGCAGGCTGCCGGGCTCCATCCAGGGCTTTGGAGACGGGCGTGTGGAAGCGCAGTTCGACAAATTCCAGGGCTTCTGTTTTCCCTGGCCCGCCATGAACATGTATTACTGGATCGGCCAGGACCGGGATTATCTGATCCGTCTGTACGATTGCTTAAAAGCCTTCGACGCTTACCTGTGGAGGGTGCGGGACGCGGACGGCGACGGCATCCTGGAAAGCTGGTGCGTTTATGATACGGGCGAGGATAACGCCCTGCGCTATGGCGATGCGCCCGTCTATTGGACGGAGGATGTCCCGCCCAGTGGATACGCGGCGGTGCCCATGGCCTCCATGGACGTGACGGCCTTTTCCTATGCCGCGCGGGATACGCTGGCGGAGATCAGCGGCGTGATGCGTAACGGGCAGGAAAAAGCCTGGCGCGCTGCCGCCGATTCCGTTGCGGCTTCCCTTAAGGCCCGTTTGTGGGATGCGCGCCGCGGCGCCTGCTTTGATCGGGACAGCGCCGGAAAGCCCATGCCCGTCCTGTGCCACAATAATCTGCGATGCATGTATTGGGGCGCTTTTTCCCGGGAAATGGCGGATCGATTTGTGAGGGACCACCTGCTCAATCCCAGCGAGTTCTGGACCAAGCTGCCCCTGCCCTCCGTGGCGGCGAATGATCCGCTGTTCCGCAACGCGCCGGAAAACAACTGGTCCGGCCAATGCGAGGGCCTCACCTATCAGCGCGCCATTTTGGCGCTGGAGCGCTACGGCTATTATCGGCTCGTCACCTGCCTTGGCAAAAAGCTCATGCGCGCGGTGATCGATGGCGGGTATATCTTTTCGCAGCAGTTCGATCCATTTACCGGCGCGCCCAGCCTAATATCCGCCATCACGAAAAAGCCCCTGCTGCCCGGCTCCTGCGATCCATGCCAGGACAGCTACTGCCCCACCGCGCTGTCCGTGCTGGAGTACATGGCGCACATCTGGGGGATCACGATGGTGCGTGGCAGCATGTGGTTCAGCCTGGGAGAGGGCCTTGCCTATACCTGGGAGCAGAAATGGGGCGGCGACCGCTTCCGCATTTCATCGGACGGGCAGGAAGCGCGCATTTTCATAAACGGCGATGAAACCGCGCGTTCATCCTGCGGCGTTCGCCTGATCGTGTCGCCCGATGGGCGTATTCTTGGAAAGGCCGCGATATAAAACAGGATGACAAACGCTGTCATCCTGCCAAAAATGCCCATTCGATCGGACGAAGGATCATTCAGCCGCCTGCTTTTCCGCGCCGTGGAGCTCAAAGCACAGATCGATCCCCTGCGCTTCCAGCCATTCCATCTTTTCCCTGCCGGGCTCGAATGCCTCCAGCGCCGCCTCAAAGATTTCGCGCTGTTCTTCCGCGGCGTCGGGATCGGTTTCCGCCCACTCGTCATACATCAGCTCAATTTCCATCTCCCATAATTCGCACAGGCGGCTGACAAACATCTCTTCCAGTTTTTTCGGCGGGTTGGGCGCGATCTGGGAGGCGACCAGATATTCTTCCTGATGACGATAGCAGAAAACCGCGCCCCATTCGTCCGTGCCTTCCCAGCTGCAATACGCGGGATAGATTTCGCTCAGTTCATCCTCGCCCAGGCCGTCAAATTCCATTTCGCCTGTAACGATATAATAAAGGTCATACAGCAGCATCAGATCATCGTCGTCCAGGCGGCCTGTGGTATTGACGCCCCAATATTCCTGGAGGGCTTTGACGGCTTTCTCCGTCTTTTTGCCGAAGATGCCGTCGGCCTTATCCTCCAGAAACCCAAGCTCGATCAGGATCTGCTGGAGTTCTTTTACCTCCTCTCCCCTGTCGCCGCGCTTCAGCTCGGCGGACGCGAAGACAGGCAGCAGAAGGAGCACCAGGAGCAGGGCGATCAGTCTTTTCATGTTTCAGGATCCTCCTTTCGATCGGTCCGCGCCGATTGTTCTTATCAAAGCAGCCTCCGTCTTCGTCCGGCATCTGTCAAGAAAATAATACAGCGCTTTCCTCGGGGATCAGCGCGAAGGCCAGGGCGGACGCGGCCTGTCCGCCGAAACAAATAGACCATTCCGGCATGCCCGTTCCTCCCCTTTCCTGCGCTATCATTTTTCATGCATCATTTCACTTTTTCCATGTATAATTGTACAACAATTCAACCGTTTTTTCAATACATCATTGCAGATGATTTCGATCAATGAAATAGACGGCGCTGATCAAACTGCGGTTTTTGGGGGGTAATCGTTTCTGTTCGATGGATGGGCCCGCGTTTCCTTCACGCGATGCCTTCCGTACTCTGGATGCTGTTCATCCGCGCCGTCCTCCACGATGGCCGTCATGGAAGAGAGCGCCTTGGGCGCCGTCAGGTTGACCGCCGTCAAGGCGAGGGTGGAGAAGATCGCGACGATATACAGCGTTCTGTACCGATTCGCTTCACGGCTGAGCCGCAATAACGTCCTGATCATAATGCCTCCTTTTGGCCGTGAATGCTCCGCCCTGTTTTCTTTTCCATGACATATACCTCAGCACGCAGGAGGCCCCGGCCAATAGCCACGTGACCCCGGCAGTGATCCAGATGGACCATACCCCGGCGGCGGTGAAATGCAGCAGGAGGAAGGGCAGGCCCACCCGGCCCGCGATTTCCACCGCCCCGTTCACAAAGGAGAAAAACGCGTCCCCCACGCCGTTGAGCACCCCGCGCGTCACATAGATGACGCCCAGGAAGGCGTAAAACAGGCTGGTGATCTTGAGGGCCCTTCCGCCCAGCGCGATCACATCCTCCTCATGAACAAACATCCCCACCAGGGATCCGCCCCACAGCTGCATGATCAGCGTCATCATACACGCAATGGCAATCACGGCAAGCAGCCCGTCCGTAAGCCCCCGCTGAATCCTCTTTGTTTTCCCGGCGCCTTTGTTCTGCCCCGCGTAGGTAGACAGCGCCATGCCCATGGAGCCAAAGGGCTGCTGCACCAGCTGTTCCAGCCGATTCGTGGCCGTATAGGCCGCCATCGCCGTCGCCCCGAAGGAATTGACCACCGATTGCAGCGCCGTGGTGGAAATCGCGATCAGGCTCCATTGTAGCGCCAGAGGAAGGCCGAGGCGAACCGCGCTTTTCGTGATCCCCCGGTCAAAAGCCCGCAGTTTCCGGTTCACCCGGAAATACGGATTGCGGCGGAACGCATAAAGCAGCGAGCCCGCCCCTGCCAGGAGCTGGCTGAGCATGGTCGCCAGCGCCGCGCCGAAAACGCCCAGGCCGAGCGCGCCCACGAACATGAGATCCAGCCCGACGTTCATCAGGCAGGACAGCACCAGGAAATACAGCGGCGTCCTGGAATCTCCCAGCGCCCTTTGCATGGACGAGGCGTAATTGTAAACGGCGATCAGCGGGACCGAGGCCGTCGTCATCCGCATATAGGTGATTGCGTCCGGCAGGATCTCCGGCGGCGTTCCCATCCAGGAGAGCACTTTGGGCACCATCAGAAAGGCAAAGGCGCCCGTCGCCAGGGAGGACGCCAATACGAGATACGCCGAATTGGCAATCGCCTTGCGGACCATGTCCTCCTTTCGCGCGCCGAAAAACTGCGCCGTTACAATGCCGCATCCGCCGCTGATCCCATTGAAGACGGAAAAGAACAGAAATGAGATCGATCCCGTCGCGCCCACCGCCGCCAGCGCATCCGCGCCCAGCAGGCGGCCCACGATCATGGAATCCGCCAGATTATACGCCTGCTGGAAAAGATTGCCGATCAGCAAAGGCAGCGCGAAAACGGACAGCAGCTTTAGCGGCCTGCCCTCCGTCATGTTCATGGTTGTTCTTTTCCGCATGCGTTTCTTCCTCTTGCCCCGTTATTTTCCGTTCCGTTTCATGTCAGCGCCAGCCTGTTTACCGATAGTTTTCAAGCAGCTCCACGATGCATTTTAAGTCAGGCGCGTCCAGGTAATTGTATTCTCCGCTTCCGTCGCCGTAGACGCCGTGCTGCACAAGGCGCATGCCCGCGGCTTCCGCGTTTGCGATCTGTGCCTTGGAGTTTTTCACCTGAAAGGCCAAATGATGCATTCCTTCCCCGTGCTCCGTCAAAAAATCCCGCCAGGTGGAAGGCTCGTCGTTGGGCTGGATCAGTTCGATCTGAAGGCCGGGGCCCACGTCAAAGAAGGCCAGCAGACAGTTTGCCTTCGGAGCGGGTTTGCCTTCAAAAACGGTCTGCGTGATCTCGTAATCCCCGCAGGGCTGCGTCTGAGGAACAACCACGCCAAGAAAATCCGCCCATTTTCTTTTTGTTTCTTCGATATCTTTTACCACGAATCCGACCTGGGCCAAGAGATTCGTTCCTACCATGCCCGCCATGATCTTTTCCTCCTGTCCTCGCTTTTCCATGATCCTTGAATTATTTTATCCGTTTTCGCCAGGGACAAGCCCTGCCCGTATGGGGAATCGGCATGGGCCCGCTTTTCTCGTGGCGCTTGGCATTTGCGTCCCTGGCTGTTTTCCTTTTATTCGGCGGTTAATTTCTGCCAGGCCCTCTGCAGGCTTTCGATGATGGGAAGATGCTGGGGGCAGGCGGCCTCGCACGCGCCGCACCCGACGCATTGATCGGCTCCGTTCCCTTTTTCTTTGATCTGACGCAGCTCCCAATTCCATTTCGGATCGGTTTCATACAGCGAAACGTTGTTCCACACGGAAAAGACGCCGGGAATATTCACTCCGTTGGGACAGGGCATGCAGTATCGGCAGCCGGTGCAGCCGATTTTGGTGCGGCTCAGATACGCGGCGCGCACGTCCTCCATGAGCTTCAATTCTTCTTTATTCATGATGCCCGGTTCCACCGTATCGAAAATGCGCAGGTTTTCGTCGATCTGTTCTTTTTCGTTGCAGCCGGAGAGCACCACCGCCACCTCGGGATGATTGCACAGCCAGCGGAAGGCCCATTCCACAGGCGTACGCCTGACCGGGAACGCGTCGTAGAGCGCCTGTACGTTGGCGGGCGCTTTGGCCAGCCTGCCGCCCAGCAGCCCTTCCATGATGACCACAGGGATGCCTTTGCTGCCCGCCAGCTCCAGGCCCTTTGTGCCCGCCTGATTGTCGATGTCCATGAAGTTGTACTGGATCTGCACCATATCCCAGTCCCAATCGTTGAGGATGTATTCATAGTCCTCGTAAGGACCGTGGAAGGAGAAGCATTTATAGCGGATCTTCCCGGCGCGCTTCATTTCGTCAAAAAATCCCGGCGCGCCGATGGATTTGAAATATTCCCATTTTTCCTTATTGATGCCGTGCATCAGGTAAAAGTCGAGGTGATCCGTCCGCAGCTTTTTGAGCTCGCTTTCCAGCAGCGCTTCCATTTCGGCCCGGTTGTGCACGTACTCCGCGGGCATTTTGGTGGCGATGGTCACCCTGTCCCGATAGCCGTCCAAAAGCGCCTTGCCCAGCACGATTTCGGAGGTTTTGTCCAAGTACACATACGCCGTGTCCAGATAGGTAACGCCCCCGTCGATGGCCCGGCGGATGAGAGAAATAGCCTTTTCTTCGTCAATGATGCTGTCGCCGGACGCTGCGCCGTTGAAGCGCATGCAGCCCAGGCCGAAAGCCGAAGCCCGGATGCCCAGTTTTCCCATGGTGTGGTATTTCATGCGTTGTTCCTCCTCATCATTTTTCTTGTGGCAGCATTCCCTTCATGCGTTCAGCCTTAGCTGCCTGTTCAGCGTATCATGCAAGTAGAAGGGCAGCATGCCGTAATTGAACAGCCGCAGCCATTTTTCCATGCGCTCCCGCAAAAATGCGCGATGATTTTCCTGCTGCGTTTTCATCATCGCCACGGCATCGAAAGCGCCGCAGCCGAAAAGGAACTGATAAGATACCTGGCTGACTTCGATCGGCTGAAGCGCGGCGGGCGTTCCGTCCGGGCGGAGGATGCGCAGCCGTGCGTGTGCCTTGCGGTGCGTCAAGCGCTCTGTGCTCATGGGGCTCATCTCCATACACGTATTCAATGATTATTATATAAAAAGCATTTCATTTTTCTCCCTCTATTTTTTGACGCTACATTGCCCATTTTTTGAAATGCTGTGCGCTGGAAGACGCAGCGGCGAAAAAAGCGAAAAAGGTTGACTTCCTTTCCGATCTTTGATTAAATAATAGGCACAACCCCTGAAGATTCCGGCCCGGAGGTACAGCATGGATTTCAATCATTATGAGAATTACGGGTTCGACCGCATCAGCGCCTTCAACCTTGCCACCGGCTTTAAGGACCGCAGCTATCACGCCCATTGGCACCCCTATGGCGAAATCGTTTTGGTCGGGCCAGGGAAGAACAATATATTCAGGGTGAATCAGCATATGTATACCCTCGCGGAGGGAGATTTTCTGCTGATCTGGCCCATGGAAGTGCATGAGATCATTGACGCGGACAGAGAAAAATCGCTGATTATCCAATTCAGCAACGCGTTTATCAACTCTCTGTTTGATCTGCAGCGGATCATGCATTTTTACAGGAATCTGCATGTGCTTTGCGTTCACGCCCATCAGCAGTTGGTGGACGAGCTGCGGGCCATTACGGAGCGCATGAAAGAAAGCTATCTTTCCGCCGCGTCCAACCGCGAACTGCGCTGCTGCATGCTGCTGATGGAATTCATGCTGACGCTGGATCAGCACCGGGAGGAATTTGCCTCCGAAATGAAAAACGGCGATCCGTACAGCTATACCGACACGGCCATGCACCGCATGATTATGGTCACGGACTACATCAAAAACAACCTGACGGCGGACGATCTTTCCCAGAGCGCCATGGCCAGGCTGGCCGGCGTCAACAAGGATTATTTTTCCCGGATCTTCCACAGCATCACAGGCATGAACTACAGCAAGTGGCTCAATACGATTCGGCTGGAAAAGGCAACGGAGCTTTTGACAGATCCGGGGATGTCGCTCACAGAGGTCGCCATGCATTCCGGGTTTCAAAGCATTTCCAGCTTCAACAGGGTTTTCCGGGAAGACAAAGGCATGTCCCCGCGGGAATACCGCATGCTATTCGTCCCTTCCGATGCGAAATAAGCAAACGGGTCCCGAACGCCCGTACGGCGCCCGTCCGCGTTCCATGGGATGCCGAGAAACAGAAAGCTTCCGAGTTTATCCGGTTTTTCCGGGATAACTCGGAAGCTTTTTCATTCTATTTTTATGATTGGATTGCGCGCTGTTCAAGCCTCGCCTGCCGTAAAGGAGGACAGCATTTCCATCGCATCGATGCCTGTGGTTTCTCCCTGCTTTCCAAGCCAGAGCGTGGGCAGGTCCGGCGTAATATCCTTTGTCCACGGAGGGAGCGCGGCGGGAAGATGCAATCGGATCGGTTTCCGCTTCAGGATAACGTCCACATAATCCTGGATGCTGTGCAGCGGCTCATCCAGGATAACGCCGCACAGATTTTCTTTTCGCATGACGTCTGCCCAGTGATTGTCCGATCCGGCCGTTATGGGTTTCCCAATGATCTGCGCATAGCGCATGGCCAGAATGTTCCAGTTCATTTCATTCCCCGCGTTGTAGACTTCCACGCCGTCCGACAGATGAGGAGACAAGTAGATCGTATGATTATAGCTTCTCGCACGGAAGGGATGCGCCTGCACGACGCACCCGCCTGCGGCATGGATCATATCGTATTGCTGCTTTCTGCTCCAGCGCGGCATATCGGGGTGCTCCATCATCCAGCTTTCATCCAGACCATAAATCAGGTATTCATCGCCGTCCACGTTTTCTTCCCAGCCAAAGAACACGGGAAAGCCGCGCTTTTCCCCCTCGTTGCGCGCGTCCTCATAGCCTGAGCAGAAGCGGTGAATGAATTCCTTCCAGGGCAGGGAACGGTCTACGCCGCAGTTGCCCCGGTAAAAATGATCCGTGATGATGATGCCGGTATAACCCGCATCCATGTATTTTTGAATGTAATCTCTGCCGGGCGAGCGGCCGCAGGCGCTGGCCTGATTCGTATGCATGTGCGTTTCATAGATATACGGCATGTGAGGCTCCTTTTGACGTTCACGGTACTAAGAAGCTGCCGGCGAAAGCGCCGCCGGCAGCCTTGGAAACACGGGGAATTACTTGAAGAATTCATTGTTCAGATCGATGATGACAGGCTCCCAGATCGCCTGGTTCTGGGTCAGGAAATTGTTCCATTCGGCGGCCACGTCGGCGTCCTTGAGCAGGATGATGCGGGTGATTTCATCCTGGAAGCCCAGGGAGAACTGGGATTTGGCATCGCTGGCGAAGAACTCATAGTCGTAATCCAGCGGGATGATAAAGCCTCTCTCCTTGGCGGCGTATACCGCTTTGATCTGATCCACCACCAGCTTTTCGTTGGAAGGATTGACGAAGGAATAGTCGTCCGGCAGGATGCCCAGGGAGCGGAA
>JAFXZO010000011.1 GCA_017541205.1 Clostridia bacterium
ACCCGCGAGCATATCCTGCTTGCCCGTCAGGTAGGCGTGCCGTACATCGTGGTGTTCCTGAACAAGGTTGACCTGATGGACGACGAGGAGCTGCTGGAACTGGTCGAAATGGAAGTGCGCGATCTGCTGAGCAGCTACGACTTCCCGGGCGACGACATTCCGATCGTGAAGGGCAGCGCGCTCAAGGCGCTGGAATACATGCAGAACGACGGCAGCGATCCCAAGAACGCACCGGAGTGCCAGTGCATTTACGAACTGATGGAACAGGTTGACAGCTATATCCCCACGCCCGAACGCGACAAGGATAAGCCCTTCCTGATGCCCGTTGAAGACGTGTTCTCCATCACCGGCCGCGGCACCGTGGCCACCGGCCGTATCGAACGCGGCATGGTGAAGGTATCCGATACGGTGGAAATCGTCGGTCTGATGGATAAGCCCCGCAGCACGGTCGTGACCGGCGTTGAAATGTTCCATAAGCTGCTGGACGACGCGCAGGCCGGCGACAACATCGGCGCCCTGCTCCGCGGCGTGCAGCGCAACGAAATCGAACGCGGCCAGGTGCTTGCGAAGCCCGGCTCCATCAAGCCCCACACCCACTTCTTCGGCCAGGTGTACGTGCTGAAGAAGGAAGAGGGCGGCCGTCATACCCCGTTCTTCAACGGCTATCGTCCCCAGTTCTTCTTCCGCACCACGGACGTGACCGGCTCCATTAAGCTGCCTGACGGCGTTGAAATGGTTATGCCCGGCGACAACGTGGAAATGGAAGTTGAACTGATCACCCCCATCGCCATCGAAGCCGGTCTGCGCTTCGCTATCCGCGAAGGCGGCCATACCGTTGGCGCTGGCGCCGTGGTTCGCATGGTGGAATAAACCTGGGTATTCCACAGGCTTATTACGCTCAAGAAAATTCACCCCCGGCAGGGCAGCCTGCCGGGGTTTCTTATCGTTGGTTTTATTGCTTTTCCATCCTTCGCACCCTGGAAATGGCGTGGCTGATGGTGCGCAGGGCTTCGTCGGCGCGGATCAGCTCCATGGAAGCGAACGGGGCGTCGAGCAGCCTTTCCCAAAGAAACCGTTCCGCTTCGATCAATTGCACCGCGCCGCCCGTTCCGCCGCCCGCCTGGATGGCCGCGGCCTCGCGCATCAGGCGCTTATAGACGGCGGTATAGGAATCCCACAGGATCTCCGGCAGCATAGGCTGGGTATAATACACCTGGCCTTCCGCACGGAGCGCCTCCAGCAATCGGCATATTTCCGGGAAATACAGGCGTTTTTGCGCGTCCAATATGGCGTCCATCACCATCCGGCCGTCCGGCATGCCCTCCAGCGGCAGCAGCAGCGCCACCGTCTGTTCCTCTTCCTCGCGGAAGGGCATGGCGCGGTAGATCAGGCCGTTTAACTGCGAAAGCGCGCCGTCAAACGTTTCCGCCTGATACGCTTCAAAGCTCTTTTCCGCTTTCTGCCTGCACAGCTCGGTGAGCACCTGCAGCTTGGATTCAAAATGATGGTAAAAGCTCCCCTTGCTGCAATTCAGCGTGTCCAGGAAATCCTGGATGGTCGCTTTTATGTATCCTTTCTCAAAGAACAGCGCTTCCGCCGTATCCACGATGGCCTGCTTTCGCAAATCGCCTTTCAGCATACCGTACCTCCAGAACTTCAGTTGTTGTATTCCAGCACCTGCTGGATCATTTCATAATTGGATGTGCACAATAATTCCCGGCGGGTTTCCTTCCCGTTTTTCATGAATACCTTATAGGTCTCCACCACATAGCCCGTCCGGGCTTTCTTTTTTTCCTGCACCGTGCCCGGGGCCAAGTCCGGGTTGTATTCATAATTGGGCTCGTTGGGCGGCTCCCTGACGGAAATGACCGCGGTTTCCAGCTTGATTTCCACGCCCGCGCCGAGCGATGCGCCGTACAATTCCACCGTGCACAGGTTCTGCTGGTAGTCCGCCACGATGAAAACCGGAAGGGCCGTATCATTCCGGAACCGAAAATCCAGGTTCGGCCAGTTCACCGTGGCGTCCCTGCCCATATCCACGTAGTTGCTGGGCCAGGTATGCGGCGAACGGGAAAGGATGGTCAGGTTCGCCATGGCGGCGGCGTTAAACAGCGTGCTGGATACCTGGCAGACCCCGCCCCCGATCTCATCGACCACCGCGCCGCCCGCGATGGCCGCGGCGGGCTGATAGCCCTTTTCGCGGGTGCGTTCGCCCGTCGCCGCGTTAAAGGAGAACACTTCGCCCGGCATCACCACGGTATGGTTGATCGCCCGCGCGGCCAGGTCGATGTTGGTGTTTCGGTTTTCGTTGTCCGTGGTCAGGGTGGTAAAGGAGGAAAGCATGGTGAAGGAGCGCGTCAGCTCCGCGCGCGTGATCTTTGGGTTCACGGGCGTCGTGGACATTTCGACGGTGGCGGCATAGTCCCTGCGGTTCAGCGCGTCCATGATCCTGCCGCACAGCTGCTCCGTGTCCAGGGAGGCGCCGATTTGCTCCTGCGTGAACGTAAAGGACCGCGTCAGCGGATCGAAGGACGCCAGCTGCGCGTCCGCGCTTTCCCGGGCGACCCGGCTTTCTATGATCTGCGCCAATTCCCGCACGCGTTTTTCATCGTATGTGATGCTGGTATACAGGGAAACCGGGGAGGTGACCGTCTGGTGCAGGTGCGCATAGCGGTATTCAAAGGGCGTGATGGAGGAGCCGATGGTCTCCCGGATGCCTTGGCGGCCCACCGTATAAGCGGTGTTCAGCACGGTTTGGATGTTCCTTTCCAGCGGCAGATCGTCGGACGTGATCAGCCACGCCTGGCCGTCCACCCGCACGGTCAGCCGCAATTCCTTATCCCCTTGGATGGCCTTGCTTTTGATGGCCGCCTCCGCCTGCGCGCGCGTCATGCCGCCGATGTTCACCTGGTCCACATAGACGCCCAGCGCGAACGTGTCCTGCATGGTCAGGCTCACCTTCTGCCGGAACGGTCCGTACGCGGCGTACAGGCGATAGATATAAACGCCCATCGCTGTGAGCGCCGCCACGCACAGGAGGATCCACAGCATCCATAATTTGCTCGGCCTCTGCCTTTGCTGCACCGCCGGGGCATAGGCGGCATACGCCGGCGGGATGTACGGGGCCTGGATTTCATCTTCCTCCAGCTGCTCCGTCTCCTCATCGGCCCGGTACACCATATCGGGATAAGGCACGTCGTCCTCCGAGGAACGGAAATAGACGGGCTGCCCATCGTCCGCCGGATACGCGGCCCGGTATGCGCGCTCGTCCTCCTCCCGCCTGGCCATGGACGCCCCTCCTTTCCAAGAACATACCTGATTCTATTTTATTCTAATTCCCGCCCAATCATTTGTCAAGAACGCTGGTAAAATTGGCCATCGAACGGCATGCATCCAGGCACCGTTTTCCCCGCCGGGCATAGGATGAAACTGCAGGCTGCCTTTTATGCACGGCAGCCAGGATCAGCGCCGCGCAAGGCGGCCAACAGCGTAAGGAGGCGCAACGCGAATGAGCTTTTATTCCTACAAAAACGCCAACCCCGGATGCTGCCCCGGCACGATTTCCGGCAACGCCCTGGACGGATTGGACGAAAAGGTGTGCGTTCAGGTGCAGCGGGTATATGACAGTTGTTTGCAGCAGCAGCAATTGACCAACGTGAACGTGACCATTTCGAGCTATGCCCAGGTGGTCACGACCGGCTGCGGCTGCAACGCGGAAAACGACACCGTGCCGCCGACTTCCACCCCCGTGCCGCCCATCACGTTTGAATCCTGCCGCTCGAGCACCATGAACGTGGACATCAGCAACCTTGCGGTGGAACGCCTGGTGGATCGGCCCTGCTTCGCCCGGGTGCGCGGCGCGATCGAGATCCCCATCGACATCCTCTTCTCCGACAGCCGGTGCGTGGAATACATCGGCAAAGGCGTCATCACGGTCAGCCGGGACGTCCTGCTGGCCATCCCCGATGATTCCATCGTGCCCTTCAACCTGGAGGGCATGGCGAGCGCGGTCTGCGTGTCCGGCAGCTATCAGGGCAACAATGTGTTCCGCCTGACGGTCTGCGTCACCATCGTGCTCAAGGTGCTTGCCCAGGTAGAGATCCTGGTGCCGAGCTACGGCTTTTGCACCATCCCGCCCTGCGAAGAATTTTCTGATGCTGTCTGCGACGAATTCTTCTCGCTCCCGCTTTTCCCGCCCGCCACGCTGTGCGATGAAAGCAGCTTCGGCGTGCAGGCGAACGCAAACACTGGAAACGGGAACCGCGGCTGCTGCTGCAATCGATAACGCGCAAAAAACCGGAAGGGCATTTGCCCTTCCGGTGAGGATCATCCAAGGGATCAGCGGTTCAGGATGGTTTCTTCGGTATCCTTGTCGAAGAAATGCAGGCGGCTGGTGTCCAGCGCGACCTTCACATCGTCGCCGGCGCGGGTCTTGGTGCGCGGGTCAACGCGGGCGATCACGTTTTCTTCCTTGCCGGAGGTGGAGAAGTACAGATAGGTTTCAGAGCCCATCAATTCGGTCACTTCCACGTGCACCTTCATGACGGCGTCGGCGTGCTCAGCCACAAATTCAGGCGCGTCGTCGATGTTCTCGGGACGGATGCCCATGGTGACTTCCTTGCCGATGTAGGATTCATCCTTGAACTTCGCGATCTTTTCCTGCGGAACAACGATCTTGTTATCGCCGAAGATCGCAACGATCTGGCCGCCTTCCTTCGCCAGCTTGACATCGAAGAAGTTCATCTGGGGAGAACCGATGAAACCGGCAACGAACTTGTTGGCGGGATAGTCGTAGTTGTTCTGGGGCGTATCGACCTGCTGGATGAAACCATCCTTCATGATAACGATACGGGAGCCCATGGTCATGGCCTCGGTCTGGTCGTGGGTAACGTAGATGAAGGTGGTCTGCAGGCGCTGATGCAGCTTGGTGATTTCAGTACGCATCTGCACGCGCAGCTTGGCGTCCAGGA
>JAFXZO010000116.1 GCA_017541205.1 Clostridia bacterium
CCCAGCCCGTGATGTCGCCCGGCTCCACATAGCCGGTCACTTTCCCGTCCTGGATCAGGTCCATCGTGATCGAGGTCGGGCGGAGGCCGGCGGCGTTGTCGTCGTCGTCGAACAGCACCTTCACCGTCAGGGCCAGCCGATTATTTTCCTCGGTCGTCTGAATGTCCCCGATGTACCTGTAGGTAAAGGTGGTCACGTTGCCGGTCACGGACTTTTCGCTGATCTCATAGTTTGCGACCTCCGTGCCTTCCCAATCGTAGACGTACGGCGTATTGTCCGCCATGCTGATGATCGGGATCTCGTTGATCGTACACGTCCAGCCCGTGATGTCGCCCGGCTCCACATAGCCGTTCACTTTCCCGTTCTGGATCAGGTTCATCGTGATCGAAGCCGGGCGGAGGCCGGCGGCGTTGTTGTCGTCGTCGAACAGCACCTTCACCGTCAGGCCCATCATATTGTTCCCGACGTACTTGTAGGTAAACGTGGTGACATTGCCCTCCACGGTCTTATCGCTGATCTCGTAGAACGATACGAACTGGCCTTCCCAATCGTAGGTATACGGCGTATTTTCCGCCATGTTGATGACCGGAAGCTCGTTGATCGTGGAAACCCAGCCCGTGATGTCGCCCGGCTCCACATAGCCGGTCACTTTCCCGTCCTGGATCAGGTCCATCGTGATCGAGGTCGGGCGGAGGCCGGCGGCGTTGTCGTCGTCGTCGAACAGCACCCTCACCGTCAGGGCCAGCCGATTATTTTCCTCGGTCGGATCGGGGCCGGTATAGTCCAGGTCGCGGCGTTCAACGTGCTCGGAGTTGATCTTGCACACGCGCTTTTCAACGCCCTTTTGGTCCGGGGTGGCGGGGATTTCCACTTCCCATTCGCCCCAGTCATGCTCGCCAAAGCCGGAATACGTATATTCCTCTTTCTTGCAGCGGTTGCAGCGATGCTTTTTCAGGCCCGGCTCCGTGCAGTTGCCGTCGGTTTCCTTCTGCCACTCGCCCCAGTCGTGGCCGAGGGCCGGAATGGACTGCATGCCCTGGAGGACCTCGCCGCAGATCGAGCACTTTATGCCGGCGCTATAGCCCGCCTCCGTGCAGGTGGGTTCCTTGGCGGGAACGTCCACGGGGTCATGCCGCGTCTTGGAGATGGATTCGGTCTTGGTTGCCCCGCAGTTGACGCAGGTGTAGGTCCTTATGCCCTCCGCCTTGCAGGTGGGTTCCTTCGTCACGCGGCCGTTGTCCCAGGTATGGCCCTTGGCGGGGAGGGTCATATACCGCGCCTGATCGCCGCAGACGGTGCAGCGCAGGCACTGGTAGCCGTCCTGCGTGCAGGTGGGCGCTCTGCCGTCCTCCACATAGTTGTGGCTGCCCAGGCTTCCGTATTCCACGGTCTGGGTCTTGCCGCAGTTCGAGCAGCGGTAGGTTTCCCTGTAAGCGTGCTGACAGTTCGCTTCCTGGGAGCTCACAAAGTCGTAGTTGTGCGTGCCGGTCGCGCTCTTTGGGCAGGTCGTATCATCGTAGATGATGGTCGCCTGCGCCGCGAGCGGCAGCAGCGCCAGCGCCAGCGCGAACAGCAGGATCAGGATTTTCCGTGTCGGTCTCATGTTGGTTCCCTCCTTTGATGATTTGTATGTTCATTTCATTGCGTACGAAAGAGGATCAGGACGTATCGCGGATGTTCAGCCGGTCGTTCTCATGCACGACGAGGCCCGAGACCCGCGCATTCACCGCCAGCTCCACGCGGCTGCGGAAGCCCGTCTTCGCCAGCAGGTTTTCCACATGGCGCTTGACCGTGTGGGAGGAGATGTTCAGGTTCTGGGCAATTTCCTCGTTGGTCAGGTTCCGCGTCAGCTCGCGCAGCACCTCCAATTCGCGTTCGGAGAAATCGCGCTTGAACGCGCCGCCGAAATCAGGATCCGGCGGCGAAAGGGGATAGACCGATTCGCCCCGCATGGTCCTGTCCATCACTTCGGAAAGCGGCATGCCGGAATATTCCTTGAACCAGAAGCTTTCGATCCGCGCCCGCTTCGCCTTCTCGATCCAGCGCGCTTCCGCGGTGGACGTGGTCAGGATGATCTTGACGGAAGGATTATTCTGCTTGATGGTGCGCGCGCAGGTAAGGCCGTCCAGCCCGGTTTTCATCAGCACATCCATGATCGCCAGATCCACAGGATGGGCCAGGCAGTAGGCGATCGCCTGCTCCGCGCTGGAAAGGGAGGCGACCAGATCGTATTTCTTCGCCATTTGCACGTGGATTTCAAAAAAGCTCCGGGCAACGTATTGGTCATCCACCACCAGCACCTTGATCCGATCCTCGTCCAATCTCATCGCCTCGCTTTCCCAAGCAGAAACAAGCTGTTGGATCACGTCGACAGAGCACGGGCAGCCAGCGTATATAAAACAGTATCACAAAAAACAGTACACAACATACGATTTTATTATACATCCATCGCCCGTCCGTGTCATGGGCCGATCGGCCCATTTTGGAAAAAGATTTCCACTTTATATCGGGAGCGTGATGGTCATTTGAAAGGCAGGCGCATGTTTGAGCTCCATGGTTCCGCCTTCCTTTTCCACCAGGGTGCGCAGGGAAAGAAGGCCTCCCCGCTCTCGGATCTCTTCCTTGGGCGGCCTGCCGTTGCTCTGCAAAAAGAACACGCCCGCGCCGCGGATCTCAACGGACAGCTGATCTCCGTCCGCGTGCTTGACGGCGTTGGTCGCGCACTCGATGATGGCGGATGAGAGGATGGCCCGGCCTGCGCCCTCCGCGGGCGGAAGGCCGGCGATCGTCACATCCACCCCGATGGTATCGGCCATTTCCAGTGCGTCCGCCAAGGGATCGCGCGCGGTATCGTCCTGCTCAAACTCGCGCAGCAGATAGGTATTCTCGTTTTTCAGCGCCTGTAAAAGCACCGTTTCATCGAAGGAGTCCGGGTCCTTCAAATATCGCCGGCATTCCAGCAGCACATTCCCGACTTCGGTATGCACAGCCATGCGCGCGGTCAGCAATTCCTGGCCGATCACGATCCGGTCCGCCTGCTTGTTGCAGATTTCCAGGCGCATATGAAGGTCCCGCAGCTTGCGGTTCTTTTCCTTCAGTTCTTTTGAGATGGCCGCCTGGGCCGTGATATCCGCGGCGGTGAGCTCCTCGTACGGCTCGCCCTCCACGTTCAGCGCTTCGGAAGAAAGCAGCCACGTCCTGGAGCCGTCGGAAATCTCGGCCTTCGTGCCGCTTAACGCCGCATGGCCCGCCTTCCAGGCCACGGCCTTTCGGAACGCGTCCAGATCGGCAATCCCTTTGCCGGTGAGCCGGCGGGAGAGGGCGTTCATGGCCAGGTTGCTGAAGACCACCGTGCCGTCCGCCTTGGCAAAAGCGATGCCTGCCGGGAACAGATCCATCGTTTCCTTGATGCACTCTTCCGTCAGATGGTTTTTGCTGAAGCGGCGCAGTTCCCAGAACCCGATCGCGATAATCACCGCGGTAGCGCCCTCGTAAATCCAGATCAGCAGCGCGGGAAGAGAAGAAAAGATCCGGTCAGCCAAGGACATCGCATCTTTCTTTTCCGGATAGTCCAGCAGCAATTTATAATCGATCATCGTCAGATAGACGGCCAGAAAGGTGACCAGAAAGTGCAGGATATACAAACGCCTGATCCAGCGGCTCCGTCCGGTCCATACGCAGGAAAAAATGAGCGCCATATGCATCGTGAGCAGCAGCAGCGCGGCCGTCATCGTCGGCACCTTGGCGGGATGATTCATCATTTCCCAAAATGTCACGCGCACACACCCCCCGCCCTGATACGCAGATCCATGTAAAGCGTGCCCTCCACGCTGCGAAGGCGCATCGGAAGGGGACAGTCGATCGTTTCCGGGGCCCAATCAGCCTCAACGGCCAGGCACAGCCCGTCCTCCGTCCAGGACACCATCATGGACGAGGTCTTCCCCATCATCTGTTCGGCGATGGTTTCAAAGGCGTCGTACAGCCCGATCAGCTCCTGCGCGGGATACAGTTTTTCTTCGGGCTTGTACGTCGTGGTGTACAGCCCGGCCAGCGACAGATAAACAGCGGATTCATTCAAGGCAAAATAAAGCTCGTCCGTGCTGATGCATTCGTTTTCCGCGGCCAGGAGAAGCAGATTTGTCTTCCTTTTTACATAAGCGTTCAATACCGATACCTGGGCGATCCTGCTGCGAAAATCCTGCGCGCCGGGGGCCGCGCCGCCCAGGATCTGCCCGATCCGTTTCTGGCAGGGGTACAGCTTTTCCGCGATTTCGTGATAAATATGGTGCCGCGATTGGAGATAGCCGTCCTTTTCCTTCTGTTCGGTCTCGGCGCGGATCAGATCGTTTTCCATCTCGATCATTTCATTGGCGGAAATCAGCTTTTCCTGCACCCGGTGAACGGCGCTTTCATCCTCCGCCCAGAAGGCGTAGCCTGCCTTGATTTCCTTGCCGTGCAGCGTAAGATCGGGCGAAAGGGCGACAGGCTCATTGAGCGCGCCGCGCAGCGTGTCCCGGCCCACCGAAACCGCCGAATCCGTATGATAAAAGGGCTTAAACTGCCTGTCCGTAATGAGCGCGGGAATATGAAGCTTTCGGAAAAATACAGCGTAATTTTCGTTGTTGGGGATCAGGTGCGTTCGGATGCTGATCTCGATCACGCCCAGCATACAGAAGATGTGCGTCTCCGGCACGTTGAACATGCGAAAACCCTCGGATCGATCCAGGATCAGGATGTTGAGCAGCACCAGCCCATTCCATATAACCACCACGCCCAGCAAAGGCAGGATGATTTTTCCGGGGCGGCGGCCCGTTTCCCGAAGCAGAAGGAGCAGCCCCGAAGACGTCGTCAGGAGCATCCAGGCGAGCAGCACGTAAAAACCCGGCCCCAGGGTATAGGTCCCGGTATTGAGCCTGAACTGCGACAGATCCATGCCGGGCTGATAAACAAGCCTGTGCAGATCGTTGGTCATGACCAGCACCGACAGCGCGGCAGCCGGGATCAGAAGCAGCCTTTCATTCCACGTTTTCTTTTCCCGCTCTCCGCGCCGGATGCGAATGCAGGTCATCAGGAACAGGGTCGGAATCAGCATCTGCGGCGCCCAATAGGTATAGGCGGCGTAACGGACGGCCGGCGTGCTTTCCACGATGACGTATTTGAATACGCGAATGAATAAATAAAACAGCATCAGGCACGCGCTGCTCACGATCCCGCTCCTGACTTTGGAGGGGAGCAGCCGCACGCGCACGGACTGGAGCCAGAACAAAAGCAGGGCGATATAGATCAAGTCGTTCATGCTGCACATCAGCGCGTCGATCAAAAGGTTTCCTGTCCTGCTGAACTGGTTCGCGATCCCCGCGAGCAGCAAAACCCCAATGAACCAAATAACGGATCGGTTCCGCCTGATAAGCCGCATGGCCCCCTCTCCCCTCCGTTTCTTATCGATGATTTTGTTCTATTATACAGGAAAAAATCGGATTTGAATATCCCTGAATTGGTTGAAAACTGTTCTTCAGGTTTTGGGGGATAAAGGATTTCATTGGATGGCGCCGATTGGCATCAGGGAAAAAGCCAAGAACCAGCGTCGGCGCATATAGATAACCTCGTTGGGTAATTGTTGCTTCAGGCAAAGAAAAAGCCCTGAAACGCTGACGCTTCAAGGCTTTCCCTGTGGCAGGGGAAGAAGGATTCGAATTGTTAAGATGGCATTTTATTTGTGTTATTCGTGTCTGAAAGTGCAGAAAAATCAATGCTTTCGATAATCTGATAGACAACAACGTTTTATTTTTCGTATTTTTCTTTTCTTGTAAAGGGTACAACAAAGGGTGGAAAATCGCATAAAATTAAAACCACCCCCGGGGGGAGGGGGCAGAAACGGGCGCTCAGGTTGCGTCTTTCATTTCTTTCAACTGTTCCAGCGCCTTTTTCTGTTCTTCTGCTGGCACGTTTGCTTTAATCCAGCGTTCCAATTCGCGGCGCTTCTTTCGTTCCTGCTTTTCCTTGTGTTCTTGATTGTATTTCTGCATGCCCTTCTGTAATTTTCTGATCTCTGCTCGATTCTCTTTCTGTATTTGCCTCCAGCATTTTCCAACGATCCTCCGCCGCACTC
>JAFXZO010000117.1 GCA_017541205.1 Clostridia bacterium
ACACCTTGAACCCGTTTTCCTGCAAGTATTCCACCACTTCGATCATGGGCAGATAGAAGCTGCTGGCCACGGTCATGCCCTCAAAGCCGTCCACGTCGCGCACCAGCTGATTGGTCACAAAATCCTGAAACTGCGTCAGGGTCATCCCCGCATAGGCCCGGGCCGCACGTTCTCCATGCAGCACGTCCATCCCGTCCGGGAAAGACTTGTCCAGCGCGTGATCCCGCAGCATCCGGCCAAACTCCAGCATCTCTTCGTCCGGCTGATAGGTGGGGTCGCAGAAGATCCGCCGCTCCAGCAGCCAGTATTCCAGATAGGTGGGATACAATTCCGCGCAGAGTGTGCCGTCCATATCGAACACGGCGATGCGATCCGCCTCGGGGATGAAATCCGGCGAGCTTTCATCCGTCACCGCTTCCACATAGTCGATCAGGGCGTTCAGCGCCGGGGCATCCTCGTTCCACTGGGTGAACGCATCCTCGAATTCTGTCGCCGCGGCGGTTTCCTTCGCCAATATGCTGCCAGTCATAGTCAGAACCAGCATCAGGGACAATACCAGAGCCAACAGGGATTTGGTTTTCATTGTGATGTCCTCCTTGTTATGATACTTGTCCGTTCATCTTCATCCCCGGACGAGCTTCTTGACACCTTTGATCTTAGAAAGCCCCAGCGTCAGCAGAAGCGACAAGCCAAACGCCAGGATGAACACGACCAGGGTGTAAAGGAGCGGATACCGTTCCTGGAATACAGTGTATGGGAGAAGGAAGCTGATCAGGATATCGAGCAAAAACACATGCGTAATGTAGGTGCCGAAGGATTGCTGGGACAGCATTTTCGTTATCCCGGATTTTGTTTCTCTCTCCCCGCAGCAGGCACTGATCAGTGTGAACATGCCCACGCCGTAAACCATGGCAGGCAGGGTGTTCATTTCCACCATATAGTCCCGGATGTCGGGAATATCATGGATGAAGAATTGTACGGTCAAAACGATGCAGGCAAACGCTGCCAGGCCCACCGCAATCAGCGCGATCCGCATTTTCCCCTGCGGAGGGAACGCCGTCAGATACCAGCCGATGAGCAGATAAGGCACATAACCCGTGATGTATTCCATGTGGAATTTTGTGACGAAATCACCGACCGTAAATTTCATGCCGCGCGTAAAGACCCCCGCCGTCTGCACGCCAAACTGCACGATGATGCTGAGAACGATCAGCCCCAGAACATTAATCCTTGTTTTCCTTCCTGACAAACAGCCGCAGTACCGGGAGCACGATATATGCGCCGACCAGCATGAACAGATACCAAAGATGCGGCCAGCGCCCCTTCAGCTTGAGAAGATAATCCAAGAAGAGCTGCATATCGATGGATTTCCCCTGGATCAGCGGCATGAGCACAGCGCGCCAGGCGGCATAAAAGAAAAGCCAGAACAACAGCAGCAAGCAGATGGACAGCAGATTTTTCCGATAAAAGACGCGCGTTGGCTTTTCTCTCTTTTCATCCAGCAGCAATGCGCAGGTCAGCATCATGAACATGGGCGTGCCTGCCCGTCCCAGCGCGTTAAAGATATTCCCGATCACAAAGGTCGCGTTGTCCGTCTCTCTGAAGTAACCCACCACATAAGCGGATATCCATATCGGGGTCGATGATATACGGCGCGATTTTCTCAAACATTATGGATTTTCTGTAATCCGGAATATACCCGACGACCGCGATCCTCAGCCCGGCTTTTTCCACGATGACATAATCCTGCGTGAACGGCACACGCTCGCCTGTGGCGGCATCATAGAGATTGGAGGCCAGAATGGGCGTTTTTTCATCGCCGAAATAATCACCCAGAACATAGGGTGCGATGGTGCCGTCCAGATCGGCCGCGAACTCTGTGACTTCCCAGTCAAACTCGTGATTGCCCAATGCGATGGCGTCATAGTCCATCACATCCAGCGCGGCACGGATGGCCGCGCCTCCGGTCAGATTGGAAACTGGCGTACCCTGGTACAGGTCTCCGCCATCCAGAAGAAGGACGTCATCATATTCTCCCGAAGCACGCGCTTCATGGATCAGATGCGCAATATACGCAAGACGATACTGGAAGGTTTCTAGCCATGAATATCTGTCGTCTCAATGACAAGGATTCTCTTGGCTTCGCTCTGCTCTGCAGGCACTAAGACTGATGTTTCCGCGCTCGCCATGGAGAATAGAGACAACAGAACCAGTATCGCAATCAGAGCTTTCCAGACATTTTTCATCTTCATCTTTCTCCTTTCACTGGTGCTTCCATGCGTGATTATCTCAAATCAGCAGGACAATGCCGCCGGGGAAGGCGGAAAAGCAGTGCGATGCCCCAGGCGATCAGGACGAACACGCCATAGATGATAGGCGCGAAGACGTACCCGAAATTCAGGAAACCGTACCAGTCATTTGAATATGGCTCTTCACCCGCCCCGTTGACGGCGATATTGACCCAGTAAAAGATGCCGTACATCACCGTGGGCGCAGCCGCCATCAGCGAATCAGTCCATTTCAGGCTGCCCTCGCGGTCAAAAACGACCTGATCCGTAATCGCGAGAAGCGGGATCAAAAAGTGGAAATAGCGGTTGTTGCCGCAAAACAGCGCGTCCGCCATATCGTGCCGGCTGGGGCCAATGTAAAGCACCACCGTCAGGAACGTCACCGTCACGGATACGGCGGCAGCATATTTGATGACTCGCACGGCGCGGGGCACGCTTTCCCGGTTTAGGATCACGCTGCGCATAATGGAAAAAACATATAGTGCAGACGCCAGACCTTGAAACAGATTGGAAAGGGTTGTAAAAGTGCGCAGCGAAGACAACCCATACCGATCCCGCATCATCCATCCTGACACGCGCGCTTCTGAAATCCAGACATACGCCACGATAATGACAATGATCAAGTGGATCGACAGGGATATCCTGCGTCTTACCATCGTTTTCTTCATTTTCTCTTCGCCTGCATTCAGCCATTCAGAAGCTGCCGCCCAGGTTCTCCAGCGTGTCGATCACCACCACGCAATCCTCGCTTACGTTCTGCATTACCTGCTTCATGATGTATTCGGGGATCGCCACGCAGCCGCCGGTATAGGGCTTCTGCGGGCCAAAGCAATGGAGGAAAATGGCGGAGCCGCGCCCGGGCGTGCCGTCCTCGTTGAAGCTGATGTTGAGGCAGTACTGATACTGGTATTCGTAATCGACAATGTGCTCGCTATCGTCCAGCACCAGGTCCGGCACGTCCCGGATATCCACCATCTCGTTGTAATGCCGGTCCGGGTCGCCGGACCAGTAGGTATTGTCGTCCACCTGGATATACGGAATCGCGCATCCGGGATCGGCGGCAATGCCAAAAGCTTTGTTGAAGTGATAGACGCCGACGGGCGTCTGGCCGCAGCCCTCCGCGCGATCCGCGTCAAGAACCAGCCCGTTCCGGCCTACGAAGCCGGGCGTGGAAAGGATCTGCTTCCAGACGCCGTTTTCATCCTTCTGGTGCATGGTGATATAGGCCGTGGTTTTGTACATGCCCATGGCGGCGACCACGAAAAGCTGCTCCGCGTCCTGGGCCTGCGGAAGCGCAGCCACCCAGGCGGGAGAATCCTCTTCCCGTTGAACGGCGGCGTATAAGACGTTTTCTTCGGATGTCGGTTCCGCGTCGCCCTGCATGGGGATATATACCATTTCCGCGACGGCGGTCAGATCCAGCCCGTCCAGGCCCTTGGTGGTATATACGGAAATGGAATACATGAGGCCCGGAGCGAGATCATACCATTGACACAGCTCCATCCATTCTTCGCTGCCCGTCTGATACTGGCCGATGGTTCCATCACAGTGGCCGATGGTGATATTCCGCTCATTCTCCCAGCCATAATAGATCCCGGAAATGTTTTCCAGCCGGCCCGCCTCCAACACGGCGGGCTTGACGCGGAAGCAGTATTCATCGCCGTCCAGCATGAATTGTATTTCCGCGAGGTTTTCGCTGTCCAGCCAGCGAAATACCACGTCTTCCGCGTCCTCCGGCACGTTCAGCGCGACGCCGGATACCTGTTCAAGCCCCTCTTTGGTCATATCCGTCCATGGATTGGCAATGCCTGGCATCGCATTCGCATTTGACTGTAGGGAATCTCTGCTCACCGGGAAAGTGAAATAGGTGTTGGGATACGGCTCGTTTTCCAATGTAAAGTGCCACCATTCTTCCGCCAGCGGCTTGAAGCCGTGGGCCAGCATAGCTTCCCGCAGGATCATACGGTTTTGATACTGTTCCTCGGTGATGCCCGTATAATCCGGATGGCTCAGCTCGCCGAAGTAGTCGAAGGTGCCGCCCATGTCCACTTCCTTTTCCGTGGTCATGTCAAACAGCGTAAGGTCCACTGTGCTGCCCCGGCTGTGGCCGGAATGCTCGGCAATGTAGCCCAGGGGGAACAGCACATCCTTTTCCAGCTCGGGATAGAAGTATTCCTTCATGCGCGTATCCTCAAAATCCAGGGCCCAGCGCATGAAATGGGACACCGCCATCTGAGGCCGGTAGGCATCGTAGATTTTCAGCCGATAGCCCTTGGCGACCAGCTCGTCGCTGACTTCCTTCAGCGCTGCCGCCGCTTCCCTTGTCAGCAGCGCGACGGGCTCCTCATAGCCGTCGATGCGGTCCCCAATGAAGTTGTAGGTGGAATAATAGCGGATTTCCAGGATCGCGTCGGGCACCGCATCGCTTAGAAGCACAAAACCGGAAGCGTCGTCCGAATAGATCATTTCTTCCTCTGCGAAGACCGTAAGCATACCAGTCATCATCAGCATTGCAAGGAACAGCGTCATCCACTTTTTCATAGGTCAGATCCTCCATTTCTCTTTTTTGTGACGTATTTTTAGAATCCAAATTCGTTTATCCGTGAAACCGCAGCGCGTCAGGCGACTGGAGCAGCTTTGTCGTTTATCCCCGCCATTTTCCAGATAAGCCCGGTGATCCAATTCGCCAGCACGCCCAGCGCGATACCCAACGCGATGCCGGCCAGAACATCCGTAGGAAAATGCAGAAACAGATACAGGCGGCTGAAAGCGATCAGCGCGGCGGCAATGAAAGCGGCGACGCCCAATTTCTTATGCCGCATGAAGAGGGCCGTGGCAGCGCCGAAGGCCCATGCGGAATGGGTCGATGGGAAGGACGAACTGGATGGGCGCGAAACCAACAACGTAAAATCCAGGTCGATCTGACAGGGTCGAGGCCGTGAAATCAGGTTCTTCAGCCCATACTGTCCCACTAAGAATACCATAACGTAGGCCAAAAGTACAGCCACGCCCGCTTTTCTTGTCGATTTAAAAATCAGCAGCACCGCGGCGACGATCACCCACAGCTGCCCATAGGAGCCGGCGATATTCGTTACAGCCAGGAAGAAGCTGTCCAATACTGCCGTGCGGGGAATCGCATAGAGAAACGAAAACTCCATTGTATTCACTCTTTTCTCTTACTTTTTGCCGAACAGCAGACCGAAGCTGCCGCCCTCGCCGTCAAGGGCGCTGGTCCTGGCAAAGGCCATGGCAACGACAAACAGCAGATCGAGGTTCTTTTCCTGCGTCCGAATGCGAAAATAGCCCCGAGCGGGGATCATCTTCGCCAGTTTACCATCCTGTGCAGCGTCCTCCTCGTGGACGTGCACACCGCTGGACTCAAGAAGGGCGATCTCCTCGCCGTCCCGCAAAACCCGGTATTGCGGCCAGAGTGGCTTGCCAGACATGAAGCTCGATTCGATGACGACCCCGTTTCGTTTGAGGTGCTTCCAGATATCTTCGCCATCGAACTTGAAGCCGGAATGATTGTCGATCAGGATGGAATTGTATTCCGTGTTGATCTCATGCCCCACCTGATGAGGCGTGGTCGTGCCCTTCTCATGGTCGATGAAATCCATGCCGGTGGCTCCGATGAGGGAAAACTTGGTGACCTTCGCTTCATAGAGCACCTTTCTGTTTTTGTCCTCCAGCCGATGTCCGACCTTCGCCGTGCCGGTGTCGGTCAGAAAATACAGCTGACGCAGCTCGCCTTTGACAGACGGCGCGTAGGAATCGCCGGATTTGTCCGAATTGTCACTGCCGTTATCTTTCTTGCCGAAAAGTCCGCTGAAAATACCCATCTGTAAGCCTCCTATCCTATTGTTACATTATCGATTGCGTAAATCCCTGACCAGCAAAACCGACGCTATGACAGCGACAGCCGCGCCTGCGATCATGAAGATGAACCAGATCGTCTTACCCGGCAAGACGATCCCCTCGGGGTTATCCGGGTTATAGAGGATGTCGATCTCCTTGCCTACGATGAAATCGTCTTTTTTCTGGCCCAGGTCGGAAATATAGTCCTTGCCTTCGACCGTATACGCAACCATGACCTCCCAGGTGTCGGTATCATTTGAATCCGTCGCCTCATAAGTACGCTCCATGGACCGGATCACGCCCTTGGTCGGCAAAAAGGTATCGTCCTGACGAATGCCGATCACGCCGGCAATGATAAAGGCCAGACCGAAGAGGATCGCGCCGACTTTCATCAAACGCTTCAGGGTGTTGGAAAGACGGATCATGGGTTTTCATTCCTTTCTCTTTTATTTCCCGCCGCATCCAGCCGCTGCCGGGCTACCAGTTCGGCAAAATAACCGTTCTTTTCAATCAGCGCTTCGTAAGTTCCTTCCTCGATGATTTCGCCTTGGTCCATCACCAGGATGCGGTCGCAGTTGCGGATGGTGGAGAGCCGGTGGGCGATCACGATGCGGGTGCATTTCAGCTTATCCAGCGCTTCCGATACCTGTTTCTGCGTCTTGTTGTCCAGGGCGCTGGTGGCTTCGTCAAAGATCAGGATATTGGGCTTGGGCGCGATGGCCCGGGCGATCATCAGGCGCTGGCGCTGGCCGCCGGAGATGGTGCCGCCGCCGTCTTGGAGGATGGTGTTCATGCCCATGGGCATATCCCGGATGTCCTCGGCGATGCCCGCGATTTCCGCGGCGTCCCAGGCGTCCTGGAGCTTTAAGGTAGGCGCGGAAATGACGATATTGTCGAAGATGGAGCCGGAGAACAGGCGGCCGTCCTGCATTACCGTGCCGATCTGGCGGCGCAGGGAGCGCACGTCCAGGGT
>JAFXZO010000012.1 GCA_017541205.1 Clostridia bacterium
CGTTTTTGTTCTATCTGTTATAAAATAATCCTAACGATCCATGGGGCGGGTTCTGGCCGCTCAACCGTGGAAAAAACGAAAGGAGACTGTTCCCATGAAAAAAAACCTGGCGATGGTTCTGGCTGCCATCATGCTGCTGTGCGTAGCGATTCCCGCTTTTGCCGGCAACGAAGAAAAACCCGTTATCTGGTTCAACCGTCAGCCCTCCAACAGCACCACCGGTGAATTGGATATGGACGCGCTGACCTTCAACGACAAGACCTATTATGTAGGCTTTGACGCGAAGCAGGGCGCCGAGCTGCAGGGCAAGATGATCGTGGATTATCTGCTGGCCCACGGCGAAGGCTTGGACCGCAACGGCGACGGCATCATCGGTTACGTGCTGTGCATCGGCGACGTTGGCCATAACGACTCCATCGCCCGTACCCGCGGCGCCCGCAAGGCGCTGGGCACCGCTATCCCGGACGCCCTCCAGGGCAAGACCGAGATTGCCACCATTGACGACGTGGATTCCCAGCCCATCGGCACCAATCCGGACGGCTCCGCCGATCACGTGAAGGATGGCTCCATCGAAATCGACGGCAAAACCTACATCGTCCGCGAGCTGGCCTCTCAGGAAATGAAGAACTCCTCCGGCGCCACCTGGGACGCCCCCACCGCCGGCAACGCCATCATCGCCTGGGAAGGCTCCTTCGGCGATCAGATCGACGTTGTGGTTTCCAACAACGACGGCATGGGCATGGCCGTGTTCAATGCCTGGGCCAAGGAAAAGGGCGTGCCCACCTTCGGTTATGACGCCAACAGCGACGCTGTGGCCGCTATCGCCGACGGCTATTGCGGCACCATTTCCCAGAACGCCGACGTGCAGGCTTATCTGACCCTGCGCACCCTGCGCAACACCCTGGACGGCGCTGACATCATGGTTGGCATCAGCACCCCCGACGCTGCCGGCAACGTGCTGAGCGACGACCTGTACTACTATGACGAAGCCACCCGCTGCTTCTACGCCCTCAACGGCGCCGTGACCGCCGATAACTACGAAGCGTTCCTGGATGCCACCGCCGCCAATCCCGCCTTCAGCAACCAGCTGAGCGAAGCGGACGGCGCGATCAAGAAGGTCTGGCTGAGCATCTACAACAGCGCCGACAACTTCCTCAACGCCACCTACGTGCCCCAGCTGAAGAACTATGCCGCCGCCCTGAACCTGGATGTGGAATACGTCCTGGGCGACGGCCAGACCGAAGCGAACCTGATCGACCGTCTGGGCAACCCCTCCGAGTATGACGGCTTCGCCATCAACATGGTCAAGACCGACAACGCGGCTTCCTACATGGTCAAGCTGATGCAATGACCGAAGGCTGTCGACGCCCTGCGTGCCCGCATCTTCCGGCGTCCTTTTCGTCCTGGCCTCGCTTCGCTCCATCCGACTTAAGCCAGAACGAATAATAAATCCGGGACCTTTCAGGCGCGCGCCGGGCGGACAGAACGAAACCCAATCCCGGTAAAAGGGTGGAATGGGTCATCAGGTGAGCCTTTCACCTGATGACCCTATTCTCTTTTATGTTTACGCGAAAGCAGCGAAAAAAGGCGGGATGACAACAATGGCTGATCGGGAAGCAAGGAATATTCTGTCGATCCGCGGGATGTGCAAATCCTTCGGGCGAAACCGCGTTCTGGACCATATCAATTTTGACGTCAGGGAAGGCACCATCATGGGGCTCATGGGCGAAAACGGCGCCGGCAAATCCACCATGATGAAGTGCCTGTTCGGCACCTACCAGAAGGACGAAGGAACGATCCTGCTGGACGGAAAAGAAGTCAATTTTTCCGGGCCCAAGGACGCGCTGGAAAACGGCGTGGCCATGGTGCACCAGGAATTGAACCAATGCCTGGAAAGGAATGTGCTTGACAATCTGTTTCTGGGCCGGTATCCCAAAAACTCCATGGGGATCGTGGATGAGAACCGCATGCGGAACGAGGCGTCCGATCTGTTCCGCAAGCTGAATATGACCGTGAACCTCACCGTACCCATGAAAACCATGTCGGTTTCCGCCCGGCAGATGGTGGAGATCGCCAAGGCTATTTCCTATAACGCAAAGCTGATCGTGCTGGACGAGCCCACATCGTCCCTGACGGTAAGGGAAGTCGCCAAGCTGTTTGAGATGATGCGGAACCTGAAAGCGCAGGGTATTTCCCTGGTCTATATCTCCCATAAAATGGATGAGATATTCGAGATTTGCGATCAGGTTTCCGTGCTGCGGGACGGCAAGCTGGTGCTGACCAGGCGGACCGCAGATACGAATATGAACGAGCTTATCGCCGCCATGGTAGGCCGTACGCTGGACAACCGTTTCCCGCCGGTGGACAACACGCCAGGGGACGTGGTGCTGTCCGTGCAGCATTTGTCCACCAAATACGAGCCCAATTTGAAGGATATTTCCTTTGACGTCCGGGAAGGCGAAATCTTCGGCCTCTACGGGCTGGTCGGCGCGGGGCGGTCCGAACTGCTGGAAACCATGTTCGGCGTCCGTACCAGGGCCGCCGGGCGCGTTTATTACAAAGGCCGATTGATGAATTTCAACAGCTCCAAGGACGCCATGGACCACGGCTTCGCCATGATAACGGAGGAAAGAAAAGCCACAGGCTTATTTCTGGAGGGGGACCTGACATTCAACACGACCATCACCAACCTGACCCATTATATGTCCGGCGTTGCCCTTTCCAGGGATAAGATGGTAAAGGCCACCGCCAATCAGATCAATATCATGCATACCAAGTGCATGGGGCCCTCCGATTCCATCACGGCCCTCTCCGGCGGGAACCAGCAGAAGGTCATCTTTGGCAAATGGCTGGAGCGGGATCCCTCCGTTTTCCTGATGGATGAGCCCACCCGCGGCATCGACGTCGGCGCGAAATACGAGATCTATGAGCTGATTATCAAAATGGCCAAAATGGGCAAGGCCATCATCGTCGTATCCTCCGAAATGCCGGAGATCCTGGGCATCACCAACCGGATCGGCGTCATGTCCAACGGGCGGCTGGCGGGCATCGTGAACACCGCCCAAACCAATCAGGAAGAGCTTTTGACGCTCAGCACCAAATATTTGTGATGGGAGTGAGAAAGAATACCATGTCGACGATGAACGGGAACATTCTCTCCGCTGAGGCGGAACAAAAGCTGCTGGCCCCCATTGACGAATACGTTGGGAGCATACAGCAAAAGATCAACGCCCTTCGCGCGGACGGAACCGATCAGGTGATCGCGCTGACGAACCACATGGCGATCACCCGGGAAAACGCGAACTATACCAAAGGCGAAAAAACGGCGATCATCGCCCGGGACAAGGCGGAGCTGGCCAAGGCAAAGGCTGTCGAAAACAAAAACAAAGCGGAGATCAAAGCGCTGATCGACAAAGCCGAAGCCTATCTGGACGCCAATTACGTCAAGGAATACTACGGCAAGGTCGTCGCCTCCTGCGAAGCGGAGCGGGCGGCGGAAGGCGTCCGCTACGCCCAGGAAGTGGAAGCGCTCAAAAAGCAGCATGAAGCGGACATGGCCAAGCTGAATAACGCGGGCGAAATCAAGGACGAAAAATACGTCTTCAAAAACAAGCTGTTCGACGCCCGGCTGAAGCACGATTCCACCCTGCAATCGATCAAGGATCGGCAGCACGAAGCCTTCACGCATCGCTATCATCTGATCGATCTGCTGCGCCTTTCCCGCTTCACCTGGAACGAAAAGCAACAGCAAAAATGGGAGAATTACAAATACACCTTCAGCGTCAAGCAGTTCCTGCTGAAAAACGGCCTGTATATCGCCATCGTTTTCATCTTCATCCTGCTTTGCATTCTGACGCCCATCATCAAGAAGACCCAATTGCTGACCCTGAATAACGTGCTCAACATCCTGCAGGTCGCGTCGCCGCGCATGTTCCTGGCGCTGGGCGTCGGCGGATTGATCCTGCTGGGCGGCACGGACCTGTCCGTGGGCCGCATGGTGGGCACCAGCATGGTATTGGCGACCATGATCATGCACAAGGGGATCAACACGGGCGCCCTGTTTGGCAACATCTTTGATTTCACCGGCCTTCCCCTGGGGTTGCGCATCGCGCTGGCGCTGGTGGTCTGCTGCTGCGTTACGACGGCGTTTACCTCCCTGGCCGGGTTCTTTACGGCCCGGTTCAAGATCCATCCCTTTATTTCCACCATGGCCAACATGCTGATCATGTTCGGCTTGATGACCTTCGCCACCAAGGGCGTTTCCTTCGGCGCCATCGAATTGACGATCCCCAAGCTCATCATGCCCAAGATCGGCGGGCAATTCCCCACCATCATCCTCCGGGCGGTGGCCGCCATCATCATCATGTATTTCATTTGGAACAAGACCAAGCTGGGCAAATACATGTACGCCGTGGGCGGCAACCAGGAGGCGGCGGCGGTTTCCGGCATTTCGGTGTTTAAGGTGACGATCATCACCTTCATCATCGCCGGCATCCTCTACGGCTTCGGCGCGTGGCTAGAATGCATCCGCATGGTAGGCTCCGGCTCCGCTTCCTATGGCCAGGGCTGGGAAACCGACGCCATCGCGGCCTGCGTCGTGGGCGGCATCTCCTTCAAAGGCGGCATCGGCAAGATCCAGGGCATCGTGGTCGGCGTGCTGATCTTTACCGCGCTGACCTATTCATTGACCATTCTGGGTGTGGACACCAATCTGCAGTTCGTGTTCTCCGGCATCATCATCCTGTCGGCCGTGACCATCGACTGCCTCAAATACGTCCAGAAAAAATAATGGACCGCGCGGGAGGATGCGTTCTTCCCCGGAGCATCCGCCCGCCGTCCTTCGCGGACGCAAGGCTTATCTCCCCGCCGTCATTCCGGGCTTCCCCGGCCCAGCGTGGCGGCGGGGCTTGCGTTTTTTTCTTTCAAGCGTCAGAATGCGCAAAGAAATCAACTCTTTCTTGCCTTACGCGGAAAAAAGGCGTATAATACAAAAGAAGGAACAGGAATACTATTTCCATTCCAGCGAATATACGGAGGCAAGCAATGAGCCGGATCACCTACGTCTTCAAGCGGATCGGAAAAATGGATTTTGCGCGGATGAAGGACACCGCCGCCATGCTGCATAAAAAGACCGGGAAGCCTACATTTTGGCTGCTGGCGGATATGGGAAAGTGCGCGCTGAAATATAACGCCGGGTACATGGATTACAAAATCGCTGAAATGTACCGCCTGAACGACGCCCAGCGCCGCACGGTCATCACCCGCGGCATTTCCAACGACATCGTGCGCCGGATGAACGATAAGGCGTACTGGCACTTTTTCGACGATAAGACCCAGTTCAACACCGCCTTCTCCAAATGGGTGCAAAGGGACTGGATCAAAAGCGACGACACCTTGACCCAGGAAGCGCTGCAGGCTTTCCTCAAAGACAAGGACCAGATGATCTATAAGCCCTTGGAGGGCTCCAGCGGGCAGGGCATCGCGAAGTACCAGAAAAAGGACTGGAAAAACATCGGCGTATTCCGGGAGCAGCTGCTCGAAGCCGGCCCCGGCATCCTGGAGGAAGTGGTGATCCAGCATCCGGAAATGGCCCGGATGTGCCCCACCTCCGTCAACACCGTGCGCATCGCCACCCTGCTGGGCGATAAGCAGGAGGGCATCGTGTACGCCTTCCTGCGCATCGGCAACGGCCGGGTCATGGACAACGTGGACTGCGGCGGCATGGCGGCCCGCGTGGACCTGGCGAGCGGCACGCTGCTCACCGTCGGCGCGGATAAACAGGGCAACACCTACGAAAAGCACCCCATCACCGGCACGCCCATCATCGGCTTTCATATCCCCTTCTTTGAGGAAGCGAAGCAGATGTGCCTGGAGGCCATGCGCGTGGTGCCCCAGGTGCGCTTCGTCGCCTGGGACGTGGCCATCACCGCGGACGGCCCCCGCTTCATCGAGGGCAATTCCTTCCCCAGCCACGCCGTGCCCCAATTCGCGGCGCATTATCCGGACGGCATCGGCATCCTGCCCGAATTCAAAAAATTTATTGATCTGTAAAAATCCGCGTTTTCTCCCATTTTCTTGTGATTTTGCGGAAGAAAACGCTCCGCTTTTCCGTCTTATGGGTGAACGTCTTATGTAAGCGCGGCCATGCGCCAAAGGAGTGATCTTATGGATCTGGTGAAGACCTTACTGTTTTACATGATGCTGATTGTCGGCGCCGCTGCGGATGCATCGCCCAGCGTGACGCCGCCTCCCGCAGACACGGAAACCACCGCGAGGCCGACGGCGCAGGTGATCGTGCTTCCCACCGCGATCCCCACCCTCTCTCCGACGCTGGTTCCCACCCAGGAGCCTTCACCCACACCCACGGCTTATACCACCCTCTATGTGGGCGACCGCGGTGAGGAAGTAAAAAAGCTCCAGCGCAGGCTGAGCGAATTGGGCTACCTGACCGATCGGATCGACGGCATCTACGGCCAGAACACCAAACGCGCCGTGGAACGCTTCCAGTTCTACAACGATCTGACGGTGGACGGCATCGCCGGGAAGGCCACGCAGCGCGAATTGTACGAAAACCCCAGGGTCGTGACCGCGCCGCCGGACATCACCCCCGGCCCCCCCCCGACCCCCACGGCGACCCCCGTGCGCACCGTGACCGTGCCCGTCTATTACGTGGACCAGAACGGCGTCCTGCTCAGCCAGTCCAGCGTGTCCTGCTCCGCCGGGACCACCACCATCTACGCCAA